>JBAXTC010000006.1:0-34334 GCA_037130375.1 Verrucomicrobiota bacterium
GGTCAACGGCACGCTCTTCGTCAAGCGCGCCCTGGACATTGTCGGCAGCGCGCTGGCCCTGCTGCTGCTCGCCCCGGCCTTCCTCGTCATCGCCGTGCTTGTGAAGCTCGACGGCGGCCCGGTTTTCTTCCCGCAGACCCGGATCGGGTTGAACGGCCGCAGCTTCCGGATGCTCAAGTTCCGTTCCATGTGTGTGGACGCCGAGGCGCGCCTGGGCGAGCTGCTCGCGAGGAACGAAAAGGCGTCCGGCGTGACCTTCAAGATGAAAGACGACCCGCGCATCACGCGGGTTGGCAGGCTGCTGCGCAAGTCTTCTCTGGATGAACTGCCGCAGTTTTGGAACGTGCTGCGCGGCGACATGTCGATGGTGGGTCCGCGTCCGCCCGTGCCGCGCGAGGTGGCGCTCTATTCGCAGGCGGACCGTCGGCGGCTGCTGGTGAAGCCGGGGATTACCGGGCTGTGGCAGGTAGGCGAGCGGCGCGGCGGCCTGTTTGAAATTGGCGACCGCAATGCCATCGATTTTCCCGAGCAAGTTAACCTCGACGTTCGTTACATCGAGAGCCAAAGCATCCGCAAAGACCTCTGGCTGCTGGCCAAGACCGTGCCGGCGATTCTTTTCGGCAAAGGAATGTGATTCGAATGAACATGATTCTCATCTGTCCGTCTGATGCTTCCGGCGTGCCGGCCCTGGCCCGCAAGTGTCCGCTCGTGCTCACGCCCTTCCTGGGTCGCACCGTGCTCGAGTACGCGCTCACCGCGCTGGCGGAGGGTGGCGCAAAGAATGTCCGTATCCTGGCATCGGATCGCGCGGAACAAATCCGGCGCGTTGTGGGCCGTGGTGAAGCGTGGGGCATGACCATCGAACTGGTTCCCGTGTCGGACGAAACCGATTTGGCACCGGACGCGGCATCTGCGGCGGGTCCCATCCTCACCCTGGACCATCTGGCGCAGCTTCCGCAGCAACCGCTGTGGCTGAGTTACCGCGGCTGGTATGGGGCGCAGCAGGCACTCATGCCGGTGCTCGCCCGGCAACGCGTCGGCATGCGCGAGGTGATGCCGAACGCATTCGCCGGCCTGCGCTCGCAAATGGCCCCCGACGCCAGGATGATCGGGCCGTGCTGGATTGGCAGCGACGTATTTATCGGATCGAGGGTTGTCATCGGGCCGGGGACGGTCATCGAGGACGGCAGCTACGTTGACGAAGGAGCGGAGGTCGTTGGCAGCATTGTCGGCCCGCGGACCTACGTGGGGGCCTTCACGGAAGTGCGGGACTCATTCGCCTGGGGCAAGGATCTGCTGCATCTGGGCACGGGTTCGATGACGGAAGTGAACGACCGGTTGCTCCTGGGGGAGGTTCGGGAGAAAAGAAACCTGGCGCGCAGCCTGGTCAATGTTTTTCGGGGCAAACGAGCGCAGGAAGTCAGCGTCCAGCGAGGTCCAAAACTCGTGGGACTGTCCCCGGCGGCTGTGGGTTTCAAACCGATGCCGGGAGATTAGTCTGTATCTGGCCGCCTGATCGGTTATATTTCAGGCGAGTACAACCGCCCATAAAATATGAAGATACAGCACGAAGCAAAAACCCTCACCCTGAACCAAATTACGGAGTTGAATGCCGTGAACTGCGGCGCGTTTCGCGACGAAGCGCGGGCAGCCCTCAAAGAAGGGATCACGCTGCTTGACATCGACCTCTCGCAGACGCGCCAGGTGGACAGCAGCGGACTCGGCGCGTTGATCGCGCTGCACAAGACGATGTTGGCGCGCGGCGGCGCGGTTCGCATTTTGTATCCCAACCCGATGGTGCAGCAAATCATGGAACTGACCCGGCTGCATCGCGTTTTTGAAATCGTCAAGGCCAACTGAATCCCATGCGAACTGAAAGCCGGGGCGACACGCTCCTGATAACCGACATTCCGACTTTGACTTCGGACACCTGCAAGGCCTTCCGGGAATATGCCCACGGTGCCTTGCAGGCCGAGCACAAATTCGTGGAGGTTGATCTGAGCCGCGCGCGAACCGTGGACAGCGACGGCATTGGCGCCCTGATCTCGGTGCATAAGGCCATTTGTGGTCGTGGCGGCCGGGTGCGACTGGTCCAGCCGGCGCCGCTGATCGGGGAAATGTTCAAAGTGCTCAAACTCGAACACCTGTTCGACATCATTCCGCGCTAACATGGCTCCAAACTCCATTATTTTCGCCGAGACCCAGGCCCTGGAATTGGGCTGTGATCTGCACGCGGTGGCCCAAATGCTCGGGCAGAGCCGGCAGTTTTTTTCCGCGGCGGGGTTGGTTGCGGCCGAGATGGATGGCTGGGAACTGGCGTTGGCTGAGGCGGCGAACAACGCGGTGAACTACGCGACTCCGGAGGGAAAAGAACTTCCCATCCGCCTTGATTTGATCGTCACGGGCCAATGGATCGAAGTTCGGGTGACCGACCACACGGCGGGCTTTGATTTTCCCGAGACGGCCCAGCTTCCGCCCGAGGACAGCGAGTCAGGCCGGGGGCTGTTTCTCATCCAGAGCCTGACCGACGAGGCGCACTACCTGCGCGGTCGCACCGAGAACTGCCTGGTGCTGCGGAAACGCCGCGCTGCGCCGGATAGCGCGCTGACCCTCCTGCAGCCAGCGGATGCCGCCAGGGAACTGCGCGAGGGGACACGCACGCTCGATTTGATGACCAAGGAACTCGCCTCCAGCTACGAGAGTCTGGCGGCCATTTTCCGGTTCAGCGCCGAGCTTCAGAGCGGCATCAATTCCGAGTCGTTTCTCCAACGCTGGATCAATCAATTGCTCGATATTACAGAATCCGACTGGTGCGTCCTGCGGCTCGTGGAACACCAGGGCAAGGAGCTCGACATAGTGGCGATCTCAGACCGGGACTGGCAGGACCAGCCCGTTGGGCCGGAACGCGGCTCGGCCACAGAACGCTCCATCGAAGCGCGCGCCGCCGCGCAGCACAAAGATGTCTGGTTCGATGCCGCCTCGCCGCTGGCTCCAGACGACCCGCTCGCCGGCCTGGCGGGAGCCGGACACGGCTTTGCGCATCCGCTGTTCGCCAACGACGTGATGATTGGCGTGCTGACGGCTGGCCGCCGCGGCGAACTTCAGTTCGATGCCGGGCAGATCGGCGTGATTCAGACGTTTGGGGATTTCATGGGCCTCCAGATTCGGAGCCGGCAGATGCAGGAGGAGCATATACGAGTGCGGATCAACACACGCGATTTGGAGATTGCCGCCAACATCCAGCGCGCGCTCCTGCCCGAACACTTGCCGTCGGTCCCCGGCGCAAGCTTCGCCAGCTTCTACCGCAGCGCCCGTGAGATCAGCGGGGACTACTATGACGCTCTGCCATCCGATGACGGCAACCTGCTGCTCGTCGTGGCGGATGTGATGGGCAAAGGTCTTCCCGCTGCGATGTTCGCCTTTATGTTTCGGAGCCTGGTGCGGGCGCGCCGCGAGCTGGCGTCGCGGCCAGGCGAATTTCTGGCGTGGCTCAACCAAAACCTGTTCGAGGAGCTCGAACGGGCCGAGATGTTCATCACCGCGCAACTGGCGTTCCTCGACTGCCGGCGCGGTGAAATCCGTGTCGCCGGCGCCGGCCATCCGCCGTTTCTGTCGGCGAACTCGGCCGGTGAGGTGACCGAGATTTGCTCGGGCGGCCCGCCGTTGGGGATTGTTCCCGGCGCGACGTTTCCGGAGGCCTGCCACGCGCTGTCTGGGAGCCGTTTTCTGATGTTTACTGACGGTCTTTTTGAAGCGCGCAATCCGAACGGCGATCTGCTGGGTTTGGAAGCCGTAAAGTCCAGCCTGGCCAGCGCCGGTCGCGCAGGCGAGTCCAGCGAAGTCATCGAGCGCAGGTTCGCCAGTCTCCTGCGGGATTTCGAGCAAGGCTCTCCGATGTCCGATGACACGGCGTTCATCGTCATTGCTGGCAACGACACTATTCGACATGACTAAGAAAATCCTCATTGTAGATGACGAACCGCACATGCTGCGGGTCACTGAGCTCAGCTTGAAGAAACTGGGTTTCGACATTCTCACCGCCCGTAACGGGGACGAGGCCATCCAGATTGCTCAGCGCGACCTGCCGGTGCTCATCGTGATGGATGTCGTGATGCCGCAGAAGGATGGCCTGAGCGCGCTCAAAGAGCTGAAGGCGATACCGGCCACCGCCCAAATTCCAGTCATCATGCTCACCACCCGCGGCCAGAACATCACCCGGACGGAGGCCGAGGGTTTGGGTGCCGCGCTCTATCTGACCAAACCCTTCAGCCCGAGCGCTCTCGCCTCGGAGGCCCGGCAAATCATCGAAGCCGGGGAGTCAAATATCTCAAGGGGGTCGCAATGAAACCTGTGCTTGGGCTTTTCGTGATGATCGACGCGATGGGGTGGGAAATTCTGCTCAACGATTCCTTTGGTGAAGACTTCGCGCCAACCCGCAAGCGTCTGGACAGTGTTTTCGGGTACAGCGCCACCTGCGTTCCCTCGATACTCTCGGGTCACTGGCCGGTGGAACATCGCAACTGGTGCTACTTCGTGCATGACCCGAAGAACTCCCCATTTCGGTCCCTGCGGCTGCTGCGCTGGCTGCCAAAGGCGGTGACGAGCCGCCGCATTGTCAGGCGATTGCTCACGAAACTAGTGAGGAAGCAGCTCAACTTTCGAGGTTACTTTGACCTTTATAACGTTCCGTTTCGCCACATCCACAACTATGACTTCACGGAGAAGAAAAGTCCGCTGCAGCCCGGGGGGATGAATCGTGGCGATAATATCTTCGATTTCCTGACGGCTCAACACACGCCCTACTTTGTCAGCGACCCGGCGAAGTCAGAGGAGCAGAATCGCGACACGCTGATTTCCGAGCTGCGCACTGGGCGATTGGACTTCGCCTTCATGTATTGGCCCGGGCTCGATGGTTTGCTTCATCGTGTGGGGAACGACTCTCCGGAGATCCCGGCGAAGCTGCGCGTCTATGAGCAATGGATTCGGCAACTGCTGGAGGTTGCGAAGGAACAGTATGAAGAAGTTCGTCTCTACGTCTTCAGCGATCACGGCATGGCCAACTGCGATGAGCACCTCGACCTTATGGCGCGCATCGAGGCATTGCCGGTTCGGATGGAGCGGGACTACGCCGTGGTCTATGACTCGACGATGGCGCGTTTCTGGTTTTTCAACGATCGCGCCCGCCAACTCATCACCGCGGAACTTCAACGCGCGACGCAAGGCCGCATTCTGCCGGATGCGGAACTGGAACGGATGCACGCGCTATTCCCGGACCGCTACTTCGGCGAGCTGATTTTTCTGGTGAAGGAAGGCGTGCTCATCGTGCCGAGCCACATGGGCGAGCGGCCGATTCGCGCCATGCACGGCTATCATCCCTCGGACAAACACAGCTACGCGGTGATGCTGACAAACCAGCCCACGCTGCCCGAGGACGTCACGGCCATTCCGCACATTTGCGATGTCATGAAGCGCACCGCGTCGCTCGCCAAGGAACTCAACCAGACCAGCCCGGCCCCCGTCTCGACATGAGCACAAGCGAAGCCGTCGCGCGTCTCCATCTCTTCGATCGCAGGCTGGCGCAGGAGTTCCTGTCCCGCGACGATGCTGTCCTGGAAATCGGCGGCACGTTTCTGTTCCTGCGATCATGACCCACGCGGGGAACAACCGCATCGTTCATGTTCCGCGCCGTTTCGTGGCCGAGGAATGGGGCGGGACCGAGACCGTGATTTTGGAAATCTCCCGCCAGCAACAGCGCGCCGGCGGAAGACCGGTGATCCTCACATCGATGGCCTTGGCGACGCGGCGGGAGGAAGAGATCGGCGGCGTGCCGGTGAGGCGATTTTCCTATTCCTATCCTTTCCTGGGGCTCAGCCGCGCCGACCGCGCGGCGATGGATAAGAAGGGTGGCAACCTTCTTTCCTTTTCGCTGTTCAGCTCTCTCCTCACGCAGCCCGAGGTCCGCCTGTTTCACGCTCACGCTCTCAAGCGACTGGGCGGCGAGGTGCGGACGGCGGCGCGTCTGCGACGCAAGCCCTTTGTTGTTTCGCTTCACGGCGGCGTCTTCGACGTGCCGGCGGCGGAGCGCGAGCAGATGCTCAAGCCGATAGCCAACAAGCCCGAGTGGGGCAAAGTCTTTGGCGCATTGTTCGGTTCACGCCGCATCCTGGAGGATGCCGACCAGGTCATCTGCGTTGGGCAAAGTGAAATGGAAAAGGCGAAAGGCCAGCTTGGCCACGACCGCATCGCCTACCTGCCCAACGGCGTGGATTGCGCCAAGTTTGCGGTCGGCGACGGCGCGGCGTTTCGGGCCCGGCACGCCATCCCCGCCGGCGCGTTTCTCGTTCTCAACGTGAGCCGCCTGGACGCGCAGAAGAATCAGCGGCTGCTGCTTGAGGCATTCGCCCGCCTCCTCGAGGCGCAGCCGGATGCCTTTCTCGTGCTCATCGGCCCGGAGACACAACCGGACTACGCCGCCGGCCTCCGCGAGTTTGTTGCGGCAAACGGCCTCGCCCGACGGGTGCAGATTTTGCCCGGGCTGCGGAACGACAGCCCCGACCTGGCCAACGCCTATCACGCCTGCGACGTGTTCGTGCTGCCCTCGATGCACGAGCCCTTTGGCATCGTCGTGCTCGAAGCCTGGAGCGCGGGCCGGCCGGTAATTGTGAGTCATGTGGGCGGTCTGAAGGCGCTGGTGCGCGACGGTGAAACCGGGCTGTTCATCTCAAAGGCGGCCGACGCGAGCGCGGAGGATTTGGCCGGACAGCTTCGAGTGCTCTGCGGCTCGCCTGCGCTGCGGCAGAAACTGGGCGTGGCGGGCCGCGAGGAAGCGCTCTTGCGCTATGACTGGACCCGCATCGGGCAGCAACTCGAACAGCTTTACCAGGCCGCGGAGCAGCAAGCGGGGCATCGCTATGGGAGGAACGGGACGTGAACTACGCGGAGGTGAAACGCAACATCTGGAGCAACTCGGTCTCCAATTACATCCGCACTGTGCTGGGCATGGTTGTGGGTCTGTTAACCTTTCGGATGCTTTACCAGGCGCTGGGCAAGGAGCAATTCGGGTTTTGGTCGTTGCTCTGGAGCGTCTTTGGATACGGGGTTCTGCTGGATTTCGGCTTCGGTTTTGCCGCGCAAAAGCTCGTGGCAGAGCTCTCGGTGAAGGAGGATTGGGAAAAACTGAGCCGCGTGATCAGCACGATTCTGTTCTTCTACATGGGGGTCGCGGCGTTTATCGCGTGCGCCGTCCTGTTGGGCTCGGCGCACATCATCGGCTTGTTCGGGGTGTCGCCGGAGCACACGGAGGAATTCCGCCGTGTGCTGGTGGTCTTTTTCGTAGGCATAGGCCTTGCGTTTCCGATGGGCATTTTTCCCGAAATCCTGCGCGGGCAGCAGCGCATTCGGCTGGCAAACAATCTGATCTCGATTGCGCTCGTGTTGCGCCTCGGCTTGATCGCCTGTGCCGTGTGGTGCAAATGGAGTTTTCTGGCGGTGATGTGCATTGCGTTGTTTTTTGCGCTCGCTCCGGATGTCATGGCGGCCGTTCTGGCGCTGCGCCGCATGCCTGCGGTTCGGGTGAGTCCGCGGCTGTTCTCGCCGGCGCTGATGCGCGAGACGATGCAGTTTTCCATATTCGCCTATTTCAGCACGGCGACGAACATCGTTCTGGGCAAGACCGATCAGTTGGTTCTGGGCGCAACGCTGTCCGTCGCCGCGGTGGCGGTGTACCAGGCCGGCGCGAAGATCGCCGAGGTCTTCAACCAGTTCACGCGGCAGGTTCAAGACACGCTCTCCCCGGCCGCCGCGCATCTTCACGCGGTCGGCGACTCCGCCGCGCTGCGCGACCTGCTTTTGAACAGCCTCCGATGGAGTGTGCTGATCGCCACGCCGCTTTACCTGCTGTGCGCGTTCTACCTCAATGAACTGGTGCAGTTGCTGACGGGGGATCGCGTCATCGCCCGCGAGACTTTGCTCACTGGCCACCTGCTGCTGGTTTGGTTTTATACCAGCATCCTCACTCACAGCGTTTCCAAACGCATCTTCATGATGTGCGGCCACGAACGTCCGTTGCTCTGGCTTGGGTTGGGGGAAGCAGCGGCGAACATTTCGCTCAGCATCGGGCTGGTACTGGTCTTTCGCAGCGTTGTTGCCGTCGCCATCGGCTCGCTGGCGCCAAGCCTCTTTTTCGGCTGGGTGCGACTCTGGCCGTGGATGGCTCGCGAGGCGGGGTTGGGGGGGTGGCAACTGTTCAAGCGGACGGTGTGGCCCTCCTGGATTGCCTGCGTGCCGATGCTGGCGCTGCTGGTGGTATTCAAGCTGGCGGTTCCGTTCCTGGGAGGCTCGGGGATGGTGGTCATGTTTGTTGAGGCAACGATCGCCGGGCTTCTCGCTTTGGCTGGATTGTGGCGCAAGTCTCTGACCCAGGCCGAGCGGGGAATGCTCTGGGCGCGGATCGCCAAGAAACTGCCGCTGCTCCGGCGCCAGTCCGTATGAGTGACGCGTTGGCGAGCATCATCATGCGCTCGTTCAACGAGGCATGGGCTTTGCGCGACACCCTTCCGGCGCTGGCAGCGCAAAACCAGCGAAACTGGGAACTCATCGTGATTGATTCCGGGTCCAGCGACGGCTCGCAACAGCTCATTCGGGCGGCCCAGCCGGCGCATTTTGTGCAGATCACACCGCCGGAATACAACCCGAGCCGCGTGATGAACCTGGGGATGCGGCTTGCGCGTTCTGAGTTTTGCCTTTTCCTCAATGCTGACGCCACGCCGCAGGGGGCGAACTGGCTGCGCCCGATGGTGGAGGCGTTGCAGCCTCCGCGCGTCGCTGCCTGTTTTGGCCGGCAGGTGCCGCGGCCGGATTGCAAGGCGGTCTTTGCCTGCGATTACGACCGCTGCTTCGGCCCGCGGCGGGAGTCTGCCACGTGGGACCACTTCTTCAGCATGGTCAGCAGCGGTGTAAGGCGGGAGGTGTGGTCCCAGCGCGGCTTCCGCGAGGATTTGCAATACGCCGAGGACGACGAATACACGCGCTGGTGCAAAGCGCAGGGATATGAGGTTGTCTATGTGCCGGAATCCGTTGCGATGCATTCGCACAATTACACTTTCGAGCAGGCGCGCAGACGGAGCTTTGGCGACGCCCGGGCGATTGGCAAGGCGTGGCGTGGGGCGCCCGAAGAGTTCAACTGGTTCAAGACCGTCGCGCTCGGGTGGCTGAGCGACCTTCGGCACGACATGACGTTTTGCGCGCGCGCGCGGCGTCTCGGCGAGTTGCCGCACGCGGCGCGCGTCCGGTGGGAGCAACGGCGCGGGAAGCTGGCAGGCTTTCGCCAAGGCTGGTCCGAGGCCAGGGGAGGCGCGCAATGAAGATTCTGACTCTCTCCAACCTCTATCCCCCGCATTACGTCGGCGGCTATGAATTGCGGTGTGAAGTCGCGGTGAAGGCACTGCGCGCGCGCGGGCACACCGTGCAGGTGCTGACCTCGAATCATGGCGTTCAGAATCTCGAGCCTGCTGCGGTCCAGGACGGCGTGTGCCGCACCTTGCGCATTCACGGTTTTTTTGGGCATCCCTGGCTCGGCATTTCCCGGTTACGAAAGTTGGAACTGCACAACAACCGCGTTCTTCGCGAATCGGTGGCCGCCTTCGAGCCGGACGTCGTCCATGTCTGGAATCTGGGGGGCCTTTCGAAATCGCTTTGCCTCACGCTCCAGCAACTGCGGGTGCCGGTGGTATTCGATATCTCCGACCACTGGATTGCGCGCAGCCTCGTGGCCGACGTCTGGCTGGATTGGTGGAATCGAGACCAGCGACTCCTTGCGGTCAGGCTGCTCCGTTGGTTCTGGGTGCTCACCGGCGCGCAGGGCCGCTGGAGCAGAATTGCCCCGACGAATCCCGTCAGCGCCATCCGGTTCCCGAGAATCTACTTCTGCAGCCGCGCGCTCCGCGAACTCACCGCTGCGAAGGGATATCCAGTCCAGCATGGCGAAGTCATCTACTGCCCGGTGAACACAGAGCGCTTCTGCGGTGACCCCATTCCAGCATCGCGCCCGCTGCGGAAGCTGCTCAGCGTCGGACGCCTTGCCGATGATAAAGGAGTGATGACCGCCCTGAAGGCGATGGCCACGGTGCAGGGCAAGTTTGGCGGGGAACTCCACGTTTATGGCAAGGGTGATGCCGACTACACCGCGAAACTGACGGATTTTGTCGAACAGCATCGGCTGCCGGTCTTCTTCCATGCGGCGAGCGCCGCTGAAATGCCGGCGGTCTATCGCGCCCACGATGCCCTGCTGTTCACCTCGGAGTGGGAAGAGCCTTTCGCACTCACGCCCCTCGAGGCGATGGCCAGCGGCTTGCCCGTCATTGGGACCATGACCGGCGGCAGCAAAGAACTCTTCCGGCATGGCGAGAATGCGTTGACCTACTGCGCCGGCGCCGCGGACGAATTGGCGCGCCGGATTCTGGAATTGGATGGGGACGCCGCGGCGCGGGCGCAGATCGCCGCCAAGGGCCAAAGCGAAGTGCGCGACAGGTTTGCCGAGCCGATCATTATTGACCAGATGGAGCGTTACCTTCTCGAGAGCGCCAGTGGCATTGCAAAGAACGCTGACGTTGCGTTTGCAATGTGTCCGCATCAAACGGAGGCCACCCGGTTCACCTTGGACGGTAGTGCCGCGCTGGAACAACATCTTGACTCGGTCTGCGCAAGAGTCAGCAGCGAAGTTCGCGCGCTGGTTCCCCGGTCCAAGCTGGATGGCTTGCTGCTGGCAGGCGGCTACGGACGCGGTGAAGGGGGAGTGCTTCGCACCGATGCTGGAGAGGAGCCTTACAACGACCTGGAATTCTACGTGTTTGTGCGCGGCAATGCGGTGCTGCAGGAGAGGCGGTACCGATCTCCCCTGGCTGAACTGGGCCATCGGCTCTCGCCCGGCGCAGGGCTTGAGGTCGAGTTCAAAGTGCTGACCCTCGAAAAGCTGCGCTCGGCTCGACCATCGATGTTTTACTACGACCTCATGGCCCGCCACCGATGGCTCATCGGTGACGATTCCTTGCTGGCGGGTTGCGGGCATCATGGCGATGCCCGAGGCATTCCCTTATCGGAAGTTACGCGGCTCCTGATGAACCGCTGTTCGGGTCTGCTCTTCAGCGCGGAGCGCCTGCGGCGGAAACAATTTGACAGCGAGGCAGCAGATTTTGTGGGCCGCAATCTTGCCAAGACGCAACTTGCGCTGGGAGACGCGCTTCTGGCCGCCTCGGGCCAATACCATTGGAGCTGCCGGGAGCGGCACCGGCGTCTTTCAAGCTTGCGGGCCCTCGGGAACGAGCCGTGGCGTGACGCCCTCAGCCGTCATCATGCCGATGGTGTCGAGTTCAAACTTCATCCGGTTCGCTCTTCGGCCAGTCGCGAGACGCTGGCCCAACAACACGCGGAGCTCAGTGCTTTGGCGCGGCAATTCTGGTTTTGGCTGGAAAACCTTCGTTTGGCAACCGACTTCGTTACCCCGCGCCAATACGCCCTGAGCACGACCGACAAATGTCCTGAAACATCCGCGTTCCGCAACCGGCTGATCAACGCCAGGACGTTCGGGGCGGCGGCGGTTCTACGGCCTCGAGGTGTTCGGTACCCGCGCCAGCGCCTGCTGCATTCCCTCTGCCTCCTGTTATGGGATAGCGACGTTCTCAGCGACGATTCGCTGCTCCGAACCGTGCAGCGGGAGCTCAACACCACCGCGTCTGACTTCAGCGGCCTGGTGGATGCTTATCAACATCTCTGGCACCGCTTCAACTAACTGTGCGCATCCTCGTTGTCTATCCTTACATTCCGTTCCCGGTGGATCGAGGCACCTACCAGCGCACGTTCCATCTGCTGCGCGCGCTCGCGCGCAATCACGAGGTGGATTTGCTGGCGCTCAGTGAGAATGGCGAACGGGTCGAACAACGGCCTGTCTTTGCCGGGTTCTGCCGTCGCGTCGAGTTTGTTCGCTTCAGCCATCCCCGCTGGCCGCGATTTTTTCCGGGTCGATTACTCAATCCGCTGCCAACCAGCGTCCGCCACTGGCAACTGCCGCACGTCGCGGAGGCCATTCAGCATTTTGCCGGCGACCAGCCCTACGATCTTGCGCATGTCTGCGACATCGTAATGGCGCAGTATTTCTTGAACGGGCTTGGCCATCTGCCGCTGGCCGTGGATCGCAGCCGCGTGGATTTACAATTCCAGATCGCGCAGCGCCAAGCGATGTCTCGCGGCCTGCGCCAGGCCGTGCTTGATTGGGAAACCCTGATCAAGCTCAAACGCTTTGAACGTCGCGTCGCCCGCCGCGCTGCGGTCGAGGTGGTCTGCGGTCCCGACGATGAAACGTTCATCCGCGAGCACATCAGCCGCCAAGTGCCAGTCCAGGTTGTCACCAATGGCGTGGACCTCGATTACTTCACGCCGACGGCATCGTCTGAGCCGCGGGCGGGCGAGCCGACCGCGCTATTCTGTGGCGCGATGGATTACACGCCGAACGTGGACGCACTGCGCTGGTTTTTCGCCGAGATGCACGAACCGCTGCGCCGCCGCATTCCGAATCTGCGCGTGCTCATCGTCGGCAAATCCCCGCTGCCCGAGGTGCAGGCTTACGCGGAGCGACCGGGAGTGACGGTGACCGGCAGCGTGCCTGATGTGCGACCGTTCTACCGTCGCGCCTGGCTGCAGATCATTCCCCTGCGCATCGGCGGCGGGACGCGGTTGAAGATTCCCGAAAGCATGGCGATGGAGACCCCGGTAGTTTCGACAACGATTGGCGCGCAGGGCCTGAGCCTCCGACATGAACATGACCTGCTGCTTGCCGACACGCCGGAGGCATTTGTTCGGGAAACCGCGCGAGCACTTTTGGAGCCGGCGCTTCGGACGCACCTGGAGCAAGAAGGCCTGCGCACGGTCCGCGCCCGGCTCTCCTGGGCCAGGCTCGGCCAGGAACTCAGCGACTATTATGAGAACCGATTTGAAGCGTGACTGGTGGAAACGCCGCCGCGTGTGGTGGCCGCTGACCGCCCTGCTGGCGCTCAGCGTTTGTGTGGGCCTTGGGATTGCGTATTCCGGCGTCTCGCGCGTGGTGGTTTACAACCAGACGGGCGCATCCATCGCACAGTTGACGATCAGCGCCGGCCGCCAGGCGGGCTCTTTCCGTGACGTTGGGGACCGCGAGTCCGTTCGTTTTGCGCTCAGCGAGGCTGGCGAAGCGAGCGACATTGTCATTGCCACCAACGGTTTCGAGATGTGGCGCGGCGATTATATTGAACCCCGCGGCGGTTACCGCGCAGTCGTGCGACTCCGCCGCGATGGCCAGGCGGAATGCATCACGACGATTTCCTGGTGGCAGGGCCTGCTCCGCGCGTTTACCGATTCTTCCCCAACAAGATCATGACCAAGTCCCAATCAACCCAATCTCCCGCGCCCGAAACAAGCACCCCCTGGCTCAAGAGCCTGTCCAGTGACGGCCCCGCCCCTTCAGGCTCTCCGCGCGAGTCCCCTCCTGCCATCGAACTGCCCGTGCCCATCGCCATTCTCGGGGTTCCGTTCGACCAGGTAACCTCGGCTGATGCCCTGCGTTTGTTTGGCCAGATGATTGCCTCGGGCCAGCCACATTATGCCGCGACGGCTAATGTCGATTTTGTCGTCCAGGCGCTGGCCGATGTCGAACTGCGACGCATTCTGGCCGACGCTGACCTTGTGCTCTGCGACGGTATGCCGCTGGTATGGGCGTCGCACTTTCTAGGCAATCCACTGCCGGAGCGGGTTACGGGTTCCAACCTTGTGCCGCTGTTGCTTGGTGAGGCGGAACGCAAAGGTTGGCGCGTATTCTTTCTGGGCGGCACGGATAAGAGCGTGGCAAAAGCGGCGGAGAATGTCAGGGATCGGCATCCAAAGCTCCAACTTGTGGGCGCTTACTCGCCGCCGTTCAAGCCATTGGTCGAAATGGACCATGCGGACATTGTCCGGCGCGTGAGGGCGGCGCGGCCGGACATCCTGCTCGTCGCCTTCGGCTGTCCGAAACAGGAGAAATGGATCAAAATGCAGCTTCAACACGCCGGTGTGCCGCTGAGCATCGGGGTTGGCGCAACCATTGATTTCCTCGCGGGTTCGATGCGGCGCGCGCCACTTTGGATGCAGCGCACGGGATTGGAGTGGGTTTTTCGGCTGCTCCAGGAGCCGCGCCGGCTTTTCCATCGTTATGTCATTGATTTTTGGGTCTTTGGCCGGGCGATCCTTTTCCAGTGGTGGCAACTCCGCGGCATTCGCAACCAGGCACAGCGCGCCAATCAGATCGTTTCCCAGTCCACCCGCAGCGGCGGCTATGAGGTCGTTCGCTTCGCGGAGCGCATCGACGCCGCAACCGTCAGCGAGCACGAGCAACTCTGGCCCCGCCTGGCCGCGAGCCAAGCCCACATCGTGCTCGATGTGTCGCAAGTTAAGTTCATCGACAGCACGGGCGTGGGGCTGCTCGTGCGCCTGCAAAAGAAGGTCTCTGCGAGCAACCGCCGGTTGGTGCTCGTCGCGCCGGCGAAACCGGTCTTGAGCGCGCTGGCTTTGATGCGTTTCACCGAGTTTTTCCCCGTGGCCGCCGACCTTCCCGCCGCGCGCGCCCTGATCCTTGAGCGCATCACCGAACAGAACGTCATCGCCACGCTCAACCTCGCCGGGCCGCAAGAGCCGCTGGCCTGGCAGGGAGATATTGTCGCCTCGAACGAAGATGATGTCTGGCGTCTGACGAGGGTGCATCTGGACCACTCGCACAGTCGGGAATCCGAAATGAATGTCAACCTCGCCGGTGTCCGCTTCATCGACACCACTGGCGTCCGGTTGATGATGAGGGTGCGCAAGGAAGCCCGGCTGCGGGGCCTCCAGCTCAGATTCACGGAACCCTCGCCCGCCGTGCTGAACGTCCTGCGCATTCTGCGCCTGGATCAAGCCCTGCTGAGTTAGGCCCCATGCGCATCGCCATTTCCACCTCGGTGATGCAACGGGGAAAGTCCGGCGTCGGACAATACCTGCTTGCCCTGGTTCGCGCGTTGCTCAACCATCCTGGCCAGCATCAGATCGTGCTGCTCGTGCTCGAACAAGATCTGCCATTGTTCGACTTTGCAGTCGGGCGCGCGCAAATCGTGACCGTGCCGGAACGCTTTCGACCGGCGCTCAAGAACATCCTCTGGCATCAGGCGCTGCTGCCGTCCCTCCTCAAACGGCTGCATATCGACGTATTGCACGTGCCGAGCTATCGGCGGCTGCTCCTGACCAGTCCCTGCGCGCTTGTGGCGACGATTCACGACCTCGCACCGTTTCACGTGCGCGCCAAGTACGATGCGGCGCGGATGTTTTACGGCCGGGTGGTGGTCAAATACCTCGCCCGCCGCCAAGACCAGGTTATTGCCATCAGTGCCAACACCGCCCGCGATATCGAGCGTTTCTTCGGCATCCCGACGAGCCGTCAGAATGTCATCCTCAACGGCATCGATCACGCCCGCTTTCATCCTGGCCTGCCTGCGCAGGCCAAGGCGGAGGCGGGATCCCGATGGCGTCTCGACGCGCCATTCTTCCTATTTGTTTCCCGGCTGGAACATCCGGCTAAGAACCATGTGCGGCTCATCGAGGCATTTAGTCGATTCAAGACCGAGACGAAGTCGAACTGGCTGCTCGCTTTGGGTGGCAGCGATTGGCACGGCGCGGAGGTTGTGCATGGCGCAGCGGCCCGATCCCCCTTTGCGCAGGACATCCGTTTTCTGGGCTTTGTGGACGACGCGTCGTTGCCGGGTCTTTACCATGCCGCGGACACCCTGGTATATCCCTCGTTGTTCGAAGGGTTTGGTCTGCCTCCGGCTGAGGCGATGGCGTGCGGGTGTCCGGTGCTGAGCTCGACGCGCGGTTCGCTGGCAGAGGTAGTGGCGGATGCCGCCGATATTATTGAACCGGAAGACGTCACCAGCATCGCCGCGGGTTTGCAACGGATGGCTTCGAGCGAGTCACGGCGCGAGCGGTTCAGGCAGGCAGGTTTCGGTAACGCGCGGAGGTTTGACTGGGAGATGAACGCCCGCCAGGTATTGGAGGTATATCGCGCCGCTTTCAGCCAGCGCTCGAGATCAGTCTGACTCGACCGCCAACAACGCATTTTCCGCTTCACCGTCAGTTTGGCGGTCATTGCAGTTTCCTTTCCTGGAATGTTGGCACAGGAACAGCGTACAAGGAATGAACTGTGACTATCATTTTATCGGAAAGCATTGGTATCCAAAGGATTAACCGATGTGCAGGGGTATTCTATCGGTTGCGTGCCGGCAGGAGTGAAGTTGCGTCTGCAATGCGTGCGCAATACACCCTGCGTGAAGAATGACCGAATAGGGCTTCAGGGACGCCGTTGGAAACGATGAACGCTATCGCGTGAGTTTGACCTCAGATAACGCCCCGCCTGCCGCGCCGAACCAAGCGTTGACCTCGACGGCGGCCGAAACCGTGCCTGTCCCGGCGCCGGCAAAGGCGGGTGTATCGCTGCCTTTCGATCCGTTACGATTGGTGGCGGCGCTGCTGCGACGATGGCTTGTCATTCTCGGGGCGGGTGTGGTGGTCGGTGCGCTCGGATGCGTGACAGGATTCTTGAAGTTCAAAGCGGAATACAAAGCCGTCGCGCAGCTCTTGCGGCAGGAAAGGTCGGATACCTTTCGCTCGTCGGAACTCGGCGATCCGTTCAAGCCGCGGCAGCTTTCCGTTTCGACCCTCGTAAGCTTCATGAAGTCGCCGGCAATCCTTCAGCGTGCGTCAGAGCAGGCGCAGCTTTCGGCCAAAGCCATCGCCGGAGGACTTATCGTTGCGCCTGAGCGCAACACAGATCTGATCAACCTGAGTTTTAAGACGATTCGCAGCGCGCAGACTGCGGTGCGGGTGTTGAACGTGTTCGGCAACGAAGTTGTGCGGCTGACGCGCGATATGCAGGCGCAGGAAGCTGCCGAAATGAACCGGCTGTTGAAACGGCAACTCGCCAAAGCCGAAGACGACCTGCGGGTCGCAAACAAAGAGCAGCTCGATTTTTCCCGACAGGCCGGACTCATCAACGTTGACAAGGAAATCGATGCCTACCTGCGCAGTCTGGGTGACCTGGACATGAAGTTTGAAACGATACGCATCGAGCACGACACACTCGACTTGAAGATTAGAGCGCTCGAACGGGAGCTGGAGGCCAACAACCCGTTGACCGAACATCTTCAGGTTGCGCGCGAGAAGCTGACCGAGCTATTGCAGCAATACACCGAGGCGAACCCGCTGGTGGAGGAACAAAAAGCCGTTGTGGCTGATCTGGAGAAGCGCTTTAAGGAGACCGGAATTAAACCCATCGCGCCACCGCGCCAGAGCGAAGGGGGACTCGCCATCGGCTTTTACACGGAACTCCTGAGCCTGAAAACGCAGAAGGAGGTCACCGCCGCCCAGCTCGAGCAGCTCAAGAGCGTGCGATCGGGCGTCGAGGACAAACTCCGCGGGCTGCCTGAGAAGGGCATGCAGCTTGCGCGCATCAAGGCGCGGCAGCAGTTGCTGGAGATTGCTCAATCGTTGCTGGCCGGGCGGCAGCACGAGGCCCAGCTTTACGAGGAAAACGCCCTCGGGTATTACCGCTTCTTCGAGTCAAAGCTCGACGAGGTGGAGGTGACCGGCCGCGGCAAGAAGCTGATCCTGCTCACCGTGGCGGGCGGCGTTCTCGGGGTTTTCTTTGTCGCCGCCTTTGTCTGCCTCGTGGAATCCCTCGATGACCACATCAAAACCGCCGCTGATTTGAAGCGCATCACCCGTCTGCCACTGCTCGGAACATTGCCCGTGCTGGACGCGCTGGACGCCGTGGCGCAATCCAACTGGGCGTTTCGCACCTGGCTCGCGTTGCAAACCAGGCTCGCGGCTGGGCCGCGCCGAGAAACTGTGTGCGGCTTCGTCTCGGCCGCCGGTCGCGAAGGTTGTTCGACCTGGGTGGAGCTGCTGGCGCGTGCGGCCGGCCAGCGCAACGAGAACGTTATCGCCGTCCTGAATCGCGCGCCCATCAATGGCAGCACGATGCCTCTGGACGAAGCTCTCGCCAACCCCTCCGCAGTTTCCACCTCACCAGGCCAGCCGCAGTGGCTCATCACTCCCGCCGGCTGGAGTTGGGATGCCGGACGACGACGCCAATGGAAGTCGGCACTTGAAATATGGAGCCACTCCGCGCGACTCGTCGTGCTCGTCGAGCTTACTGCGGCCGACCAACCCGAAACGCTTTTGCTGGCCGAGGAACTGCCGCAACTGATCTGGCTGAGCGGCAGCGGCGTTGCCCGCGGCCGCGAAACCGGTGAGCGGCTTCAGACCTTTCAACATGCGGGCTGCCGCTTTGCCGGCGCCGTTTTGAATCACGAAGTGAAGTTGTTTCCATGGCAATGAAAATGTTCGCCCAGTCGCTTGCCGCAGCAGCGATCGCCATCGCGGCAACCATGCCATTCCGCGCGGATTTGGCCGCGCAGGATGGTGTCATTCCCGTCCTTCCGAAGCCCGATGCGCCGCTGGTCTTCTCGGGCTCGAATGCCAAGACCCGGGCGGCGTGGCAGACCCACTACACACTCGGGCCGAACGATGTCGTGAGTTTTGCGCTCTACGGCCGGCCCGAGATGGCGCGCCCTGGCGTTCTCATCGGGCCGGACGGTCGCGTGAACTATCTGCAGGCGCAGGGCGTGATGGCGAGCGG
This sequence comes from Verrucomicrobiota bacterium, assembly GCA_037130375.1. GTDB lineage: Bacteria > Verrucomicrobiota > Verrucomicrobiia > Limisphaerales > UBA8199 > JAPLUA01. The sequence continues at coordinate 18,725 of JBAXTC010000006.1, forward strand.
CTTGACCATTGATGAACTGCGCGACGCGGTGACGGCGGAGTTGGCGAAGTATTATCGCAAACCACGCGTCATGGTGACGCCGGTTGAATTTCGCAGCAAGAGGTTCTGCATCCTCGGCAAGGTCGTGAACAAAGGCGCATTCACCCTGGAGCGGCCCATTACCGTCATCGAAGCGGTCGCAGAAGCGGGCGGATTGGAAACTGGCCTTTTCCAGCTCAACACGGTCGAGATGGCCGATTTGCCTCGGAGCTTTCTCATCCGCAACCAGAAACGCGTGGCGGTGGATTTCGACAAGCTCTTCCGCAAGGGCGATCTCTCGCAGAACATTTTGATCGAACCTGACGACTACCTCTACTTCCCCTCCGCCATGGCGAACGAGGTTTACGTGCTCGGCTTTGTCAAATCGCCCGGCCCACAGGGGTTGTCGATGGATGCGAGCGTGCTGGGCTCGGTGACCCTCGCGGGCGGCTTTGCCGATCGCGCCTACCAGCAGCGCGTGCTCGTTGTGCGCGGCGGGCTCGAGAAACCGCAGCGGTTTGTGGTGAACGTGGCGGACATCCTCGCGGGCCGCGCGCCCGATTTCCGGCTCGAACCGCGCGACATCGTCTATGTCTCCAATCATCCGTGGTCGCGCGTGGAAGACCTCGGGGACATGGCGGTGACGGCATTCATCTCGACGATCGTCACGATCTGGACTGGCGGCAACATCGGGCCGTTCCTCAAGAGTCCGATTGTCCCGAACCTCTAGCGAGCCGCACATGAAGGCCTTCAAATCGCTTTGGACTGCGAGTTGGCTGACCCGGCTTGCTGCTGCCGTGAGCTTGCTGCTTTTCCTTGCCGGCTGCAAAACCACCGGACCCAAGTTCGACCCACGGGCCGGCCATACCGCCACCGGCAAAGCCGGTTCAACCAACCTCTTCGCCAACGCCACCACCAACTTGATCAAGCCCGAGTGGCTCAAGCCATCCACCGAGCCGTTCCGCCTCGGTCCCGGCGACAGGCTGGACCTGGAAATCCTGGAAAGGACAGGCACACGCACCGCCACGTTTGTCGGCCCCGATGGCAAAATATACTATGACCTCTTGCCCGGCCTGGACGTGTGGGGCTTGACGCTGGCCGAGACCAAGGAACTGCTGGAACGTGAGATGGCAAAGTATTACGCCCGCCCGCAGATCTCGGTCACGCTCACAAGCGTTCAGAGCAAGAAAGTTTGGCTTCTGGGCCGCCTCAACAAGTCCGGCATCTACCCGCTTAGCGGCCCGATGACGATCATCGAAGCCATCTCGATCGCCGGCGGCCTCTTTACCTCGCGCATGGGCGGCACGACGGAGGAACTCGCCGACCTCAATCACAGTTTCATCGTTCGCGACGGCGAGTTGCTGCCGGTGAATTTCCAAAAGCTGCTCCGCGCCGGTGACACTTCGCAGAACATCTACCTCGCACCGGACGATTTTCTCTATCTGCCATCTTCGCTGTCATCCGAAATCTACGTGCTGGGCGCGGTCAACGGATCCCGTCCCATCGGCTACGTGGACAACATGAACCTCACCACCGCCATTGCCAAAGCCCTTGGCACACAGCCGCAGGCCGAGCTTTCCCATGTGGCCATCGTGCGCGGCTCGCTTACCGAACCGAAAATTGCGGTCGTGGACTTCAAAGCCATCGTCACCGGACACGCCCCCGACGTGCGACTGGAGCCGCGCGACATCGTTTACGTTCCGCTCAGTCCCTATCGCACTCTGGAGCGCTACGCCAAGCTCATCACCGATATCTTTGTCCGCACCGTAGCCGCCAACGAAGGCGGCCACGCCGTGGATTCAAATTTCGGCGGCATCGGTGTGAGCAATCCGATTGGTCAATGAATGAACTTGCCAAACCCATCGGCCACTGTCGTTTCAAACCCCGGCCACCAAACGCCCTCAGCGGAATGAGGGAGCGCGATTGACTGATGACGAAAGAGTCGTATGACGAATGACCCAAACTCTCCGCTGTTGGCTGCCAAAGATGTTTCGCATGACACGCCTGATTCCCTTCGCCAGTGGGCAATGAACCTTCGTTCGTCATTGTCCTCCCCGCGTCAGCTTTTCCACCGGCAGTGCCACTCGCTGAAGATGCGCCTGGCCAAATGGCCTGCGAAGTATCTCTGCCACCTTTATGATCGGGGAAAGGGCCCAGCGGCCCGGCTCCTACGCGTCTTCACGGCTCCCCATGCACCGCCGCGCCCGGCCCATCGTCTGCTGCTGCCCAGCACTGCCATTCCGTGGGCGGAGCCAAAGCTTTTCGTCCCGAGCGGAGGCGCGGACATGGTGTTGAGCCGGATGAAAACGGATGGCGGACGCGAGACCTGTCCTGCAGGAATCTTGCGCGCGGACCGGGTGGACGTCTCCTTTCCGATTGGGATGCATTGGTGGGAGGGACGGCTCTTTGAGGAGGCTTTTCTCAATTCCAATGCGCTGACCAATCCGAAATATGTCCTGGATCTCCAGCGGATCAGATTCTCTCGGAAGCAGCGCCTGGAGGAGGGGGTTCTGCTGACGATGCCCTGGCACCACAACTTTTACCACTGGCTGACCGAGATTCTGCCTCGTCTCACGTTGGTGGAGATGGCGGGTGATTTGAGCCACCTGCCGCTGTTTGTGCCCGAGTTGTCCCCGGGCTATGTCAAAGCGAGCCTTGGTCTTTGCGGGGTGCTGGACCGCGTGCGGTTCGTGCCTAATGGGGTCTATCGGGCCGAGCGCCTGCACATTCCCACGCGGCTGGCGCTGGGCTGCGATATGGCCCCCGCCGCCGTAGAGTGGTTGCGTCGCTCCATGCCCAAGGCAGCTCAGGCTGCGAAACGGCGTCTCTATATCTCCCGCGCGGATGCGCGCATCCGTTTCGTGGCCAACGAAGCGGAACTCCAGCCCCTTCTTGCGGAGCACGGGTTCGAGACGGTGAATATGTCCGATTACTCTCTGGAGGAGCAGATCAGACTGTTCCGCGAGGCGGAGTTCGTCATAGGCAGCCACGGCGCGGCCTTCGCCCACCTTGTGTTCATGGAACGTGGCGGAACATTCGTGGAACTCTTTGAGCCGGGATTCTTCAACCGTTGCTACCACCGCATCGCGAGCCTGCTGGAGCTTGACTACGGGTTTCTCGTTGGGGAAAAGAAAGGGTTGGGTTTTAGCATTGATCCGGTGGAATTGCGAGGGGTGCTGGAGAGGAGCCGCAAGCCGTGACCGGCTCAGCAGGTGAGCGATCTGCAATTAAGATGGACCTTGAGTTGGAACGTCTCGCAATAAAGGCTAACGAGTAGCCACAACATCTTGCAAGCAGACCTGCAAGTTGAACCCAAGAGCCTTGAGATGCGCGTCAACTACAGGTCGCTGCTCTCCCAGATGCATGTGCTCATACACAATCAACCGCGGCTTCACCTTCTCGAAATCCATATTGAGAAGCACATTCGGTTCATGGCCTTCGAGATCGAGGAACAGACAATCAATGGAGCCAAGGCCGTTTTTCTGCATCAGTTTCTCAATGGTGTGCGCCGGAACTTTCAGCTCAACGATGTGCTTCGCCCAATCCTTGTCTTTCGGCAGATGTTTGAGCACATGCTCCCGGGACATGCCGGCCACCTCTCCAAGCCATTTCGATTCAGCAGGGATCGTCTTCAGGAACTCCGGATCGAGCGTAAAGAAATTGACGGTTGATGCCGGGTAAGACAGGGCGCAGTTTTCAAATATAAGTCCTGAAGGTTTGCACCGATAGTTTCCACGAAGCTGGTCAAAAATGAACGGAAGCGGCTCGACGAGGATGCCGTGGACCTGTTTCATAAGGACGAATTCCCTAAAAGAATCGTGCGAAATCCCATCATTTGCTCCAGCCTGCAAGAATGAAAAAGCACCCAGTCTGTGCAATGCTGGTTTAAGCACCCGATAAATCTCTGGCTGCTTCCCGAGTTTCCGTGACACCGATGTGGCAGCATCAATCAGGCGGGGGTATTTTCTTAGATTCTCCCTCGTTAACTTGGCAAGGGCCACCAGGCGAGGATGTTTTCTCAACAGTTCTCTCATAAGTTGTGAGCGAGGTTTAGTTGTTCTGAACTGGAGACTTGGGCGCGCGTTTCCTGGTTAAGGCGATTTGGGACGCTGCACGGGCTTCATGAACACCACGCGCGAGAGAGGCACCGGACTCTTGCGCTTCGCCAGCTCTTGCGGGTCGTCAGTGTCGCCAAGGATCATGTGGTGATCTTTGTACTCGTAAAGGGTGTGGCCACGTTGCGAGTAATAGAGCGGGAGGGTTTTGCTGTCCTTGAGCGCCGCGAGTTTCTTGCCCCACTCAGCAGCCGCCGGTTCGGCGGCGATCCAAACCTCGAGCGGTTGGGGATGGAATTTCCGGCGCAAGCACAGCGCAAGAATTTCGTCGCCACGGCAGAGGAGGCAGTGGGGATCAGTTTCCTTCTGCGGGTCGGCGTGGTACGCGCCAATGAGCTGCGAGAACGAGTAGCTGGCACCTGGTCTATGGGTCGGCATGGCGATGACTATAACACATCGAGGCGGCGATGGGAAGGGTGCGGTGAAGAAAAACAGCTCATTAGTTTGCAACCTTCCGGCAGGAGGCTGAGGCGATGATGCCGCGTTTCTGACTGGGAGTTAGTTCTTATCGCCCGAACGATGCTCCTCACATCTGCGGATGCTGATGTCGAACTTCGAGCTCAGAGCGGGAACCAATCCCTTCAACTGCTTATACACATTCCTGGCTTGTTCCCATTGCTGCAATTCCTCCGCCAGATGTCCAGCCACCATGCCGGCTTCCTTTCTCCAAAACAAATCCGGTTTCTCGCCATCACGCAAAATGCTTCCGGTGAACACGTCGAGACAATTTGTGAGCGCCAGGTTGAGCAGGACAATTTGATTGGTGCCGGAACTCAGATCGGCTTGCTTTTCCATTACGATTGCCAATCCAACCTTGGCCTGGCTCCGCGCTGCAATGTCCGCATTGGTGGAGACGATCACCTGTTGGAATGCCTTGGCGGCATCGTCATACAGTTGGGAAGACTTCGCCCACTGCAAAAGGGCGTTCGCCTTCCCGCCCCAGGCCAGTGCCGTCAATGGGTTGGTCGGATAGGTTTCGCAAATTCGGTTGAAGTATTTGAAGGCTTCCTGGTAATCGACCGGTTTATTTGTCGAGTCCTGGATCATGTAACAGTCTCCGCAGGCCAGCAGCGCCTGGATTCGCAAATCGGTGGCGCAATTGGTGGTGTTATACAGATCTGTGAAATAACTCCTGGCCTCGCTCCATGCCTGGCGGGCGAAAGCGGCGCGGCCGGCCATCATTTGGGCCTGATATGTCAATTCTGAGGCTGGCCAGTTGGTCTGAAGAAGCCATTTATAGCTTTTCTCCGCCTCCACGAAGGCGCCCGCGTGGAAGTAATAATCGCCCACCCACATTTGCGCCAACGGGGAGAACTCGTTGGTGGGGAACCGGGCGAGGAAGTTGGTAAAGCGCGCGAGTGCGTTGGTCTCCTCGCCAGCCAGATAGGTTGCTTGAGCGCGATAAAACTCGGCTTGCGGCCGAACGTTGGAATTCGTGAAGACAGCTAAACAGTCGTCATATTGTTTAATTGCGTTTGTCCATTGGTTCTCTTGCTCGTAAGACCGGGCAATGGCCAACTCCACTTCCGGCAGCAACGAGGAGCCGGGAGCCGCTTTGGCGAAATCCAAAAACACCTTGCGCGCCCGGGCTGGGCTGCCCTGGCGGCTAACCTCCTGCTCCGCAAGCAACACGGCGCGGTCGGTATGAAACCCGTTGGGATACGAAGCCAGAAGCCGTGCGAGTGCGTTTGTCACTGCGCCCAGATCGGCGGCCGCCAGCCCGGCCTGGACGACTTGGTAGAGCGCCGGCTCGAACAGATTTTTCTCCACTTCCGCCAAAGTCTGGAACTTGTCGATGATGGTGGTGTAATTGGTGATCGCGCCGGCGTAGTCCTTCTGACGAAACCGGGTGTCCCCCAGTTTGAAGAGCGCGGTCGCCTGATCTGCCGAAAAGGGCAGCCGGTTGGCCGCGGCTTGGAAGTTCGTCAGACATTCGGGCATCTTGTTCGTCAGCCAAAAGCACCAGCCGAGGTCCAGTTGGGCCTTTCCCATCAGAGCGCTTTGCGGAAATCGTTTCGTCAGGTCCTGCAATGAATCCAGCGCGAGTTGAAGAGCGTTGGTCACGGCGGTCGCGTTGGTTGCGGCATTGGAGATCTGGTTAGTGTCCATGCCAGCCAGGTATTGGCGGAGGCGGACTTCGCCCAGGGTGAGCAGTGCCATATCTGCGGAACGGGCTTGGGGATAGCGGTCCAGAAAATGTTGGAGCACTTGGGCTGCCTCCGCGACCTTATTCTGAGTCAGAAATAATTCTGTGATGTTCCACAGCGCCTGGCGTTGCCGCTCGGCGGGAATCCCCTCGGCAAGATTCGCCAGGTAAGCCACAATAGCTTGATCAGCGCGGCCCAAACGCTCGAACAGGCCGGCTTGAAACGCGGCGCTTTCAGCCTGGGGACTGCGTTGCCCGGTGTTCGCCGCCAACGTCATGAGGTTCGTGGTATTCGCCAGCGCCTCTTCTGTCCGTCCTTTCGCAAGTTGGATGCGGCAAAGCAAATATTGCTGTTGCCAGGCGGTCTGGCGGCCCAACGGGAGTCTCGCCAAAGGCTGCAGCGCCGTTTCCGCCGCAGCATAGTCCTTCTGTGCCAACTGAGCTTCGCTCAACAGCAGATAGCCGCACGACACCAGTTCGTTCGTCACGTTGGCCCGAACCGCGCTTTGGAAGACCCCGTCCTGCTGCTGTAGCCTCTCGATGAGACCCCGCCAGTCCGCAAGCTTCGCTCGCGAGGTCGCTTCCCCGATGCCCGCCTCCAACCGCCGTGACGAAGCCTGGAAGTCTCGGACCAATTTTGCGAAAGCATTCGTGGCCGTCTGGTAATCGCCTTTCCGAAAGTTAGCTTCGGCCAGCCAGAAAAGATATTGATCGGCATTGGTGCCGGCGTCGCTCTGGTGAGCCGAGAGGAGATCAATTGCGCCGACATAATTGGTCTGCTGGATACGGGCTTCGGCTTGGTAAAGAATCACCTCAGCCACCCGTGTGGAGTTGGTATAGACCTGCGCAAAGTCGCCAAAGGCCGCTTCGGCACGATCATAAAACCCGAGGTGAAAGGCGTTGGTCGCGGCGTCAAAAGCGCGGCTCTCCGCCGAACTCGCGGCGGCCAGCAGCGAACCGCCGGCCAGCGGCAAGCTCAATACCAACATCCATCGGCACAGAATGGCCATGACACGCAGACCCTAAACCAGATCGCACGGTAACGGAAAGATGGAAATCACTTGCCTGGGGCGAACCGGTTTGGCCTGACCCAGGATACCCGGCATCGGCTGCCGATTTCCAGCTCCGGCGGTCTGAGCGCTCATTTGGTAAAGCGGAAGTTGACCAGGTCGTAGTCCTGCACCACATACTGTTTCAGTTCCAAGCGCTGGTTGCCCGCCCGCTTCGCCTGCGTTTCTCCCCCGGCTTGAATGAAATCCGCGAAGCTGATGATCTCGGCGCGAATAAACCCTTTCTGAATGTCCGTGTGGATCGTGCCCGCCGCATCCCAGGCCGACGTGCCTTTGCGAATCGGCCACGCCCGGTTTTCCTTCCCGCCCACGGTCAGAAAAGAGATATAGCCCGAGTCCGCAAAGGCCCGCAGAAGGAGGGCATCGGGATTCTGAAGTTCCTCGCGCCCCGCGATGGCGATCGGTTTGTTCGTATAAAAGCTATGCGCCGCAACGGTCTGAAGTTCCTGTGAACTCAACCCTGAAGTGAAGAGAAACTGCTCGCTTTCGAGGAGGGACTTGATTTTTTCCAACACCGTCCGTTCGGCCGGCTGCGGATCGCGACCCAAGCGCGTCTCCACGAACTCCAGATCTTTGAGAATCAAATCCGCCTTATTTTCGTGCAAGGCGAGAATAGCATCGGCGTCTAACATCTCATCTTCGCCAATCACATCGGCTTGCGCGTGCGTTTTCTTGTCGGCCTCGACCAATTTGTCGGCCTGGTCGAGTCGGGGGTCTTTGAGGTTATGCTTGCCGAGTTTGATGTCGGTGATTCCAAATAGAGCGATTTTCATAAAGGCTTTTGATCGGGTGTCTTCAGAAAGACGACGTTAGCAGTATTCGTGAGATTCGGAAACAGGTTTCTGCGCGTTTTTGGGCATTTGCCGGTTGGCAGCAGTTCCTGAGTTCGCGCGAAAGGATTGTAAACGGCGCAAACGGCACAATAACCAAGTGTGTTTTCTTGGGGATTTTCAGGTTTTATTTACGGCCCTTCAAATCAGCTTGCCAATGGCACGCAATCTGACAGAATATTTCCCAGACGGAATGTAACGGATCGATTTGAGGACCGATTCTTCCATCAGAGTTTGGTGGCCTTCGGGGTTGATTTGTTGCGTTTCGTATGGGCAGTATCAAGAGCAAGTCTCGACTTTTCGGGCTGCTATGGTGGTGCAGGTTGGTAGCACCTGTGTATAAACGTTTGCACTCATAGCTCAATTGGATAGAGCGTCTGACTACGGATCAGAAGGTTGTAGGTTCAACTCCTACTGGGTGCACCACTTGGTAATCAACGACTTAGAGATGATTAGCAAATAACACGAATCCGTCACTTTCTCACTCCTTTCTCACTTTTCCTAGGGGGGGGGGTGACAAAACGTCAAAGTACTTCGGTCGGCGAGTTCACGCTTGGGCTTATGCCGGCAGGTCCACCGGGATGGCTCCTTCAAGCTCCATCTCGGCCGGTCACAGATCTGACAGAGCCCGGCCAATCGGTATGGGCACCGAGGTTATCCGGGCGAATTCTGTCTCCACACAACCGCCTATGCTCATGGGAGGCGGAGGGATGCAAGCCCCGCCGTGACACTGCACAGGTAATTTAGCGGCATCATCGACTCCCAGCGACGACTTCATGCCGCGCGATAATAAGAATGCCAGATATTCAACCACGCGATCCCGAACGACAAGAAACTGGCGGCGAAGGGTAATGCCCCCTCTTCGTGCCAATTCGGGGGGCAAGGTGGCGCGCTTATTTTATCCAATCCTGAGTGCTCCAAAGCTCTCGCTTGATACTTTCGCGCCGGTTGTGCTGAATGCCCGTTGTGAAAAGCAATCCGCCACGTCACGAACCCGATAAACCGGACCTGTCAAACTTGACAATTACCGACGCAATTCGGAACGCCGCTAAAACGGTCGTACACGCCTACAAGGCGTTCGACTGGGATCAACTTCAGAATGACGACTTGGACTTTGTTCATCTTCATTTTGAAGACGATGCCGGTTTGCAACGAGCCAATGATTTGATTCTCCAACTCGCCACCGCAAAGCCCGAGTTTATCGTCGAGACACGGAGGCGTTATCTACATCTGTTTTTCCAAACGGTCCGCAAATATGTCATTGATTGCATCAAGGCGCTGCAGGGGCGGCCCAAGCGAGACTCTCCCGGCGCTGCGATCGCAGCGGATCTAAAAAGCAAATTGAAGGCTCTGAAAGCCAATCAAGGACGATTGGGATGCCTTGAAAATGATTTTAAGCGATTACTCGACTCGTTGATTTATCAACAACAACCTAACGACGCATCGCAACGGCTTTCAATCTGGAAACAGGCCAGTGCGATCTTGAATGAAGTGGAAACAGTGCGCCGGACCGTGATTGAAGACGCACGTAATGTGGGCAGACCAACCAGAACAGCGCCTCCACCGCCAATAGAACCTTTGCGGTTTGGGGACAGCGGGGAGCACTGGCTTTCACTGCCGCTGAGTGTTTTCACGGGGAGAATTGTTGGCTTCAGCAACAAGATCGTTCAAATAAACACAGGCCAAAGGCAAGTCGTTATGGATGGGAATTTGGTCGTTTATGAGGAACTGTTCACTCGCTGCGGGCTGCTGCGGTTAGAAATCCCTTGCCAGGATGATGTCCCCGCTAGTGAAGCAATTGAACTGCAAAAGAAGACTGACCGCCTGTCCGAAGCCGTGCATGCGCTTCTGGCCGAAATTCCCGGACAAACAGCAACCGAGGAAGCAAAGAGGCTGACTCAGGTTGGGCTGCCGACCATTTCTCCGCCTGAAGCTGCCCAGTCGACCGATCTAACGGCCGCGGGTGAGAAGCCGGGTGAAGATGCAAAGAGCAAGAGCGGAGGTGCGTTGGGTCTGCCAACAGTTGGGATCTCCCCCGAAGATGCCCCCGGCATCGATCCGGCGTGCCAGAAAGACAACTTAATTGAGTCTCCTATCACCAAAATCGTTGAGTCTAGCAACAAATTCCACAATTTGACCATCGACGGCGGCTTCCGCATTAAGGTAGATGGTGAAGATGAAACCACGGAGTTGAATAGGCGTACATTGCTTGGCCTCGCAATCTACGCAAAGGACGATGCTGCAGTCGGCTTTCGGATAAACACGCGTACATTTCTGGGTGACGTCGAAGGCCATGACGTGAAATGGAGCAATCGGTGGAGTGCTCGCTGCAAGGGCTTGGCGGATTGCCTGTTGTTTTCTATCGGCGACATCACCGACTTGGATTTATTCGTAAAGAACTTGGTGGAGGAGAAGCCACACGCAGTATCCGACTATTTATGGCACCAATTCTCGGAAAAACATCAAAATCGGATCTCTTCTTATGGGAACAAACTTAAGCCAAAAGAGAAGGCAGCCTTTAAAAAAGAGTTCTTATGGAACCTAAATCGCATAGTCAGAGGTCCGTCCATTTATGAACTCAAGCGCTTTGCGGATTTTCATTTGTCGGACAACGTCGCGGAACTAATTCGTAAAGCACCAGAAGGCCGAGAACGAATCTACCTGAACCGTATGCTTCTGCTGGCTGCCTACCCCAAAATGATAAGAAAGCGACAAATATTCCAGTGGTTTTCGGCCCAGTTGGTGGCTGACGGAGAATACGATATTCTGGGTTTACGGTTTGTCAAGAAGCCGGGGCCGGAAATGATCCGCACCTACCTAAACGGCAACCCGTTTAAAACACGCCGCCGACGCAAAGCGCTCGGAGCGACCTAAACACTCCCTCTCATCTCTGAACTTCACACCTCAGGGCTTGGCTGCTTCGGCAATCGGGGGGGACACATCCGAGAGGAATTTCGTAGCAGTGCAATGCAGACTTCAGATTTGGCGCATTGTGTACGGGTAATTACTCAATCCACGATGACTCGGTTACACACACGAGTGGTCCCCCTTTTGATCCGATCCGTAACAGGCTAGCCCTGATACGTCGGCATAATTGTCGATGGCCATCCAGCAGTCATGCTCGCTCTGGTGGTAACTGACATCCACTAAGTTCGATCACCAACACGGGCGTATGTCCCTGACTTGACCCTTTGGCCGCAATGAATGTCATACAATGACGTTCCTTCCTGCTGATCGTCAATGTCGATTTTGAGGCTGCAATCGATACCGTAATCACTGATCACATGGAGGTATCTTCGCAGACTGGAACAGCCATCAGGAACTAGATGGCACATCCACACCAGATTCTTAATTATCCTTAAATACGCTTAAAGTCATCCCTAACCCTCTTTAACCGCCCCTAAGTATGATTGTTAACATGTTGTGGCACAATTGGTTCCATTGACCCATTGCGCAATTCGTGATTTCGTAAGGCGTGGCCAATAATCTGGTCTAGAACAAAATACATGAAAATAATAAAAAACAAGACGGGCGCGGCGGGAATCCCCGAGACCGCGACTGGTGCGGAGTATGATAAAGTCGATGGCGAACTGCTCACGCCCATGCAACTTGGTGCTCGCTGGGGTTTGCATCCCGAGAGCGTCCGGCGAATGCTGAGGCGGGGCGAGGTGCGTTCGACCATCATCGGGCGGCGACGACTGATTCCCCGAACGGAAATCAGCCTCATCGAAAATCGGGGCCTGGTTTCCCCCCGTCGAGATGGGGGGGGGCAATGACTCCACTCATGAGTGCCTTATACAAGACTGACCGGACGTGGTTGACCGAGCTACCAACGGCAACCGATTACGCCGCCGGCCTGGGCTTCCAACCGCGCCTGGCTGGTCCCACGAATGTCTACTTTCCATCTAGCTCAGCCGTCCCCATCAACAAATACTTATAAGACCGATGAACACTAATATTACGCCACAACTCGACAGCCAGCCTACTACTACTTCGTCCGCCGATGATAGCCACGCGCAACAGCACCTGACAATCCCGGCCATCACTCAGGCGCAAGCGACCTCAACCGAACCGGGTGGTTTCGACCTGGAAAAATATCGCCTCGGCCAAGATTTTGCGGCAGCGCTCAACCTCAAGCGGCCGCTGTCAACCGTGCCGGTTCGCAAACCGAACAAAACCAGCTTTATCCGGGTTCGTCCCGACGATGGTTACCGCCTGGCGACCGCGGTGATCGAAATGAAGGAGGATTCGGAAACATTTTTAGTCGACCCCAGTCTGTGGCCACACCTCGCGACCGAGCCGGCTTTTGTCCCCAAATTGTTGGTAACGTGCATCAGTCGGCCGGGCGATGTGGTTTTTCTTTGGCCACTTCGTCTGCCGGCGGCAGATGGGCGGTTGGATCCTTGGAGCCAGTCGGCGCTGGGAATCGCCACCGGGATCGCCACCACGTCGTGGACCCGCGTCCAATCCAATCAGCACCTCAAGGCCTACGAAGCCCTGGTCGCGCCGGCGAGTGCGTCTTGGGGGGATCCGGTTTGGCCGAGTATTCCGTTTGCTGAGATCCTGAAGATCGCATTTAAGGGTCGCGACATCCACGAACTGGCGCACCCGGTATTGCGCCGTCTGCGGGGGGAACTGTGAACTACATTGGCGATTTTGATCGCGTCGTTCTCGCTGACTCAGAGTTTGGCGCGCGGCCAGGCGCTCGCCCGAACCCCGTTTGTTTCGTGTTTCACGAGCTCGGATCTGGCAGAAGGACGCGCACATGGCTGGGGGGGGGTGGCTCAGTATCACCAGCACCCTTCGTCTTTGATGACCGCACGCTCTTCGTTGCCTACTTTTCAAGTGCCGAGCTGGGATGCTTCCTCGCACTCGATTGGAAACTCCCGGCACGAATCCTCGTTCTCTACGTTGAGTTTTCACGTCTAACTTCGGGGACCACCAGACCTTGTGGTCGGAGCCTGCTGGGGGCCTTAATAGCTTTTGGCCTTGATGGTATTGCCGCTGCGGAAAAGGAACACATGCGCGAGCTAATTCTGCGTGGCGGCCCATACTCTGATGCAGAGCGGGCCGCAATTTTGGATTATTGCGAGAGCGATGTTGTGGCTCTGAAGTCCCTGCTTGCGGCGATGGAAAAGACCATTGATCTGCCGCGGGCTTTGATACGCGGCTCGTACATGAAAGCCGTTGCCTTGATGGAGTACAACGGGGTGCCTATCGACGTCCCAATGCTCGATCTCCTGAGGGGACACTGGGGTTCAATTCAAGACGACTTGATTGCGGAACTTGATGCCAGCCGGGGTATCTACGAGGGGCGCACATTTAAAACATCGCGGTTCCTCGAGTATACCCAAAAGCGCAAAATCCTCTGGCCTACGCTCCCTACGGGCAACCCGAGTTTGGACGATGACACGTTTCGCGAGATGAGCCAACGCCACCCGCAGGAGATCGGTCCGATACGCGAACTGCGCGCCGCACTGTCCCGAATGCGGCTGAGTGATCTACAGGTTGGTCCCGATGGACGTAATCGGTGTCTTCTGGCGCCGTTTGGTAGTCGAACAGGACGGAACCAGCCCTCGAATACCAAATTCATTTTTGGCCCGGCTGTGTGGCTTCGCAGCCTCATAAAACCGGGGCCAGGCCGGTTCGTGGCCTATGTCGATTACAGCCAACAGGAGCTTGCAATCGCTGCCGCCCTATCGGGGGATGAAGCGATGATGTCTGCGTACAAAAGCGGCGATTTCTATTTAACCTTCGCCAAGCAGGCCGGCGCTGTCCCGGCTGATGCCACGAAGGAATCCCACCCGCAGCAACGGGAGCAATTCAAAACCTGCACACTGGGGATCCAGTACGGAATGGGTGGAAAGGGCCTCGCCGCGAAGCTGGGAGTATCGGGAGGTCGCGGCCATGAACTGCTGGCGCTACATCAGCACACCTACTCACGGTTTTGGCGCTGGTCAGACGCCGCGGAGGCGCTCGCGATTCTCTCGGGCAAACTGGAGTCGACTTTCGGCTGGTGTGTGCATGTGAACTCCGCCGATGCGAACCCGCGCTCTCTGCGAAACTTTCCGGTGCAGGCGAACGGCGCAGAAATGATCCGGTTCGCATGCTCTCTTGCAACGCAGCGTGGCATCGAAGTCTGTTGCCCGGTTCACGACGCCCTACTGGTGGAAGGACCAGTCAGTCGGGTAGACGAGATCGTCCATGCGACCCAGGGAGCCATGGCGACAGCATCTGAGATCGTCCTCCCGGGCTTTCCGCTTCGCACGGAAGCGAAGGTCATCTGCGAACCGGACCGTTACATGGATCCTCGCGGGAGGGAGATGTGGGAAACGGTGGGCAGTATCCTGCACCGGCGCGGATACTCCTAACGTAACCCCACGCACGCATGCCTATGGACCCCATGCACCGCTGCGCACCCCGCTCATTCTTATTTATGTTAAATAATAGCAATTCTCTAGAACCATCTGCTTTTGAGCTCAAAGGGTTCACTGATTTAACTGATATAACCAAGACGTGGCGTCGGCAATCCAGTACCGCGCGGTCAAAGGACCCCTTTCTGTGCGGACCTGTGCCGATGCATTGGCTATACGCCGCCGGGTCGTTGCCAGGCAAAGCTCTTCAGATCGCTATCCTCCTCTGGCACGAGGTGGGGTGTCGGAGGAGTCGAACGATCCGCTTTCACATATCAAAAACCAAGAACTATGGAATTCATCCGGACACCGCCAGACGCGCTTTGAAAGCGTTGGAAACAAGTGGTTTGATCCGCATCAACCACATACCGGGCCAGTGCTCAGAGATCCACATCCTCGATAAACCCTCATCGGCGGCAAAACAGGTCATAGGCGGCACCGAGGTGGAGGAACCGCAGCATGCCCTCCAGCAGCAAAGCAATGATGGTCACGCCCCGACTCCCGGTGGTGTGAAAAGTGCAGCATGAACTCTCTGGCGACAGCAACCAACCAGACCAACATGGCTTGCCCGTTTGAGATTCCGGCCATGTTGCGGATCCCTGTAAATGGGGGGGGGGGGGGGGGCCGGGGTGTTAAAGCGGCGGCCAAGGGGGCGGCGGCCGGCACGGCAGGCCCAGCCGCTGCGGCGGCGGCGCCCACAGCAGCTGCCAGCGGCGCAGGCACGCCACCGGCCCAGCACGACGCGGTCATAGCCGTTGACATCCGCGACCTCACCGAGCGGTGCCGCGCCGCCTTCCACGACTTGGTTCCGGGCCCGCCAGCCAGTGACCGCCGCGGCACCGCCGGCGGCAACAGCGGCCGCGTGGTGCTGATGGGGAACGCCAGTATTATCGCGCGCGGCACGGCGCCAGCCGTGGGCGATGCCGGTTCCAACGGTAATGGTGGTCGTGTTGTCATCGGCAGCAGCAACGCGAGCGGTGCGGCGGCAGCTTCGATCGACGGCGGTGGCAGCATCGCC
>JBAXTC010000060.1:0-18911 GCA_037130375.1 Verrucomicrobiota bacterium
AAAAGCGCATCCGCCCAGCTTGCGAGGTTGTTTTGGTGGCGCATCTCATAGATCGACACGAGCAGGAAATCGCGGTCGGTGAGGTGGCGGAATACTTCGTCAAAGCGGGGCAGGTTCTTGTACATCTCGGAAAAAATGAACTCGAAGTATAGCAGCCCGATCCGATTGCGACGCATTGCTTGTTCGGCTCCTTTGATGACCTCGAAATCGTAGCCTTGGGTATCCGACTTCAAGATATCAACCGATTCGAGCTTGTTGTTGGCGAGGAACTGATCCACGGTCATCACATCTACCGTGGATTCCTTCTCGATTTTGCCCCAGCCGGTCTTGCTCAGCTCCAGGAATGAGCTCATGTCCGAATGCACATTCTCCAGAAACGTTTGTTTTCCCGCGGAAGCGCCTAAAGCATAATTCCACGCAAATACCCCCTCCTTGCCCGCCACGTTGGCTTTGAGTTGCTCGAAAATCCGCTGGCTTGGTTCAAAGGAGTGGATGACGCTGGAAGGAAATGTCTTTCGATAGCGTTTCACGGATTGTCCCGTATTTGCGCCGACATCTAGAATAACTGGGCGGGCATCGGCCGGCACGAAGCGTTTCATGTCCGCAAGCGCGGATTGTCCGACTTCGGTCGGTGGGTGGCCAAGGATTTCGGTGCGGAAGCTCTCGGCCACACTGGCGAGGAAGCGTTTAGATGCGCCCATGCGTTTAGCTTGCCATGTTTTGAGCAGGCAGAGGAGCCGTCGGAATAGGAACCGGACTTTTCATGTCGGAAAACAGCATAGGCCGTTGGAACGTAATTTCAAGCTGCGATCCCAGCCTCCCGCCCTGATTCAAGTACTCGCTACACGCTACAGAGAATACTCGCTAATGGTGTATGAATGTTTTTTTAGTAAACTATTTCTTGCCTTTTGGTGGAACATTGCTGAAATTAAGCCAAGTTTAGTCCGATCAAGTCAATTTTGTAACAGACGATAATATTTAGTATTATGAAAAAAGTTCTATGTGCCTCTCTCGGATTGTTAGTTAGCGCATCCATCCTCCAAGCGCAAACCATTGCCCAGTGGACTTTTGAAACCTCTATCCCGTTGACCGCCGGTCCATTTTCTCCGGAAATCGGAAGCGGCTCGGCTCTAGGCTCTCATGTCGGCGCGGCAGTGTTTAGCAGCCCGGTTGGAAACGGATCGGCTCATTCTTTTAGCGCCAACACTTGGGCTGTGAACGACTTCTGGCTGTTCAAGGTAAGTACGACAGGTTTGAGTAACGTGGGCCTTTCCTGGGACCAGACCAGCAGCGGCACCGGGCCAAGAGATTTCAGTCTGGACTACAGCCTTAATGGCGGATCATCTTGGACGACAGTTAACGCCTACAGTGTGCTTCTCAATGGCTCCCCAAATGGTGCTTGGAGCTCGGCTACTAACAATGCCGCCTTCACATTTTCACCTAACTTGGCTGGTGCGGTGGATAACCAAGCCTCCGTCTGGTTCCGTTTGATTAACACGGACACGATCTCCGCTAGTGGTGGAATAGTAGCCGTTACTGGCACTGACCGGGTTGACAATTTCACCGTCGCTGCAATTCCTGAACCGACAAGCCTTTCGTTGATGGGTGGATTCGGTCTGCTGGCTTGGACTGTTATCCGCCGAAGAAAGTAAGCGCGCACCCGCAAGAAACTTTAAGGCGCAGTTTTCACTGCGCCTTTTTTATTGCCTGAATGGTTTCGGTTGGCGACGGCGCCGAGCCTGTCGCGTTAAGCGTTTTTAGGTCAGCCGCATTGGCATCACGACGTAGAGGAACGGCCCGTTGATTTTGACGACACCCGGGCTGAGTTCGTCGATCAATTCGATGAAAATCTCGTCATTCACCAGCGCGTTGAGGGGGTCAATGATGTATTTCGGATTGAATGCAATGGCTATATCCGGGCCTTTATAGTTGATCGCGAGGGTTTCCTTCGCCTCGCCGACTTCAGGCGAGTTGGCGGTGATTTCCAGCTTATTCTTTCCAAAGCTCAGTTTAACCGAGTTGGATTTCTCGCTGGTCATGATTTCCGCCCGGCGCAAAGCGTGGAGGAACTCTTCGCGAACCAGGGCGACGCGCTCTTTGGTTTCCGCCGGAATGACCTGCCGGTAATTTGGATAGTTGCCCTCAATCAACTTGGAAATAATCAAGATGGAGGAGCCTTTCTCGTCTTTGAGAGTAAAAGAGGCCTGGTTTTCGGCGTATTGGATTTCGACCTCACCTTTGTCTTGCAGGAGGCGGTTTAGCTCGTTGACGGCTTTGGCAGGAACGATGAATTCACCCTGGCTGGCCTCAGAAACGTCAATTTCCTCATCCACCAGGGCCAACCGCCGTCCATCAGTGGCCACCATCGTCATTTTGTGGTCCTTCAAACTGAGGAAAATGCCATTCAACACGTATCGCGACTCGTCGGTCGAGATGGCGAAGGATGTCTTTTTCATCATGCTCTTGAGCGTTTCCTGCCGGAGGACGACCTTCTTTTCCTCCTTAAATTTCGGCAGTGGCGGAAATTCATCGGCGCTCAGGCCATTAATCTTGTAAAAGGAAGGGCCTGAGCGGACGGTGCAATTATTTTTCTCGTCCACTTCGATGTCAATATCGAGGTTGGTCAATTCCCGGACGATGCCAAAGAGCTTTTTAACCGGGACAGTGGTGGCGCCTGGCCTTGTAATTTTCGCCTCAACCCCACATGCGACGGTCACATCGAGGTCTGTCGCGGTAAGCTCCAAGCGATCTCCTTCGGCACGCAGCAGCACATTGGACAGGATTGGGAGCGTCGTTCGCGTGCTCACAACGTTCTGCACCGCCTGCAGGCCATTGATGATTTGCTCCTTCGAGATAGTCAGATTCATCGCGTGCTTAATATATATGTTTCTATCTTTGAATTATTATCCGTATTAAGGGCTGTGAATAAGGCAAACAACCCTCGCCGTCAAGGTCACAGCAACAACTTACAAAAAACCAAAGATTGAGCGGGTATAATAAATCGGGCGAGAAAACGCCGCAAGTCTTAGTTATTCACTTTCTGCACAAGTCATTCACAGCAGAATAGGCAGTTATTGGACATGTTATTCGGCGCGCGTGACGGCTGCGCCCTGCTTTAGCGCGCGGCGGAGCACCTCCGGCAGGACACTCTCAACGTAAACCACATCATCGAGGGTGGATTCGCGGCCGAGCGAGAACCGCACGAGCGAATTCGCCAGATTCTTTCCGATCCCCAGCGCGTTAATTACGTGTGATGGTTGCAATGATCCAGCGGAGCAGGCTGAGCCGCTTGAGGCGCAAATGCCTTCCAAATCGAGCCCTGCCAGCAAAGCAATGCTGTCGGAACCCGGCGCCACAAACGAGAGCGTGTTAGCCAGACGCCGCTCCCGCGAGCCGACGAACTGCGCTCCGGGAAGCCGGTCAATCAATTGCAGCAGGCGATCAGTCAATGGCGCCAGCTTTTGCCGGGAGAACACCGGTTGACGCACAAACCGTTCCACGGCTTCCACAAGGCCAATAATCCCCGCGAGATTCTCCGTGCCGGCGCGCCGTTCGTTCTCATGGCCGCCGCCAAACAGAATCGAGTCCGGCTGCAGCGGCGACTTCACAAACAGCGCCCCTGCCCCCTTCGGGCCGTGGAGTTTGTGCGCGCAGATGGACACCAGGTCGGCGTTAAACTGGTGGATGTCCAGGAACGGCTCTTTACCGAACCATTGGACGGCATCGGTGTGGAACAGAACTCCGCGATCCCGGCAAATTGCGCCGAGTAGTGCCGAGTCCTGGACCGTCCCGATCTCGTTGTTCGCCGCCATGACTGAAACCAGAATCGTGTCCGGACGAATGGCACGTGCCAGGGAATCCGGGCAGATCACCCCTGCTTGATCCACCGGCAGATAATTGACTTCAAAACCTTCGTTCTTCGCAAGGTACTCACAACAATGAAGCACCGCATGATGTTCGATGGCAGAGGTGAGGATATGACGGCCCTTGGATTTTAACCGGCGCGCTGTGCCGAAGATCGCCAGATTGGCGCTCTCAGTTCCGCCGCTGGTAAAGATGACTTCGCTCGGTTTGCAGCCCAAGACCTTGGCGGCGCGGTCCCTGGAATCGTCCAGCAGCGCGCGCGCCCGGCGTCCGACATGATGAACGCTGGACGGGTTTCCCCAGACCTCGCCCAGAAACGGGAGCATGGCCTCGCGCACCTGCGGATCGAGGGGCGTGGTCGCGTTGTAATCAAAATAGACCGTTCGCATGATGCCAGTTCTGGTGTTCGGACGGCACAGAGTATCTCAGACCCGACCGCGCTGCCAGAGATCAATGTCGGCTCAACACCAAGACGCAGCTTGCGGCATCCTCGATTTCGCCTAAGTTGCCACCATGTTCAAGCCGGTGGATTTGTTTAACCTGAGCGAGACGGCGCACGCGGCGATCTTTGACGGGTGCGAGTATGCCTGGGAAGCGCTAAAGAGAATCGATGCTTACCTGGAGGCCAACCTGCGTCCAGGTCTGCACAATCGCTGCGAGGGGGTGGCGTTCGTTGGCGAGCGGGTTTACATCGGCGAAGGCACGGTGGTCGAGGATGGAGTGATGATTAAAGGTCCGGCGATCATTGGCCGCAACTGCCATATTCGCCACAATGCCTACATTCGGGAGCAGGTGATCATCGGCGACGACTGCGTCGTGGGCAACGCCTGCGAGGTGAAGAACTCGCTTCTGTTCAACAAGGCCTGCGCTCCCCATTTCAACTATATTGGCGACTCCATTCTCGGCTACCGGGCACATTTGGGGGCTGGTGTGAAGATTTCCAACGTCAAGCTGGTTTCGGGCAATATCACCGTGGACATCGAAGGCCGGCCGTTCGATACCGGGCTGCGCAAATTTGGGGCGCTGCTGGGCGACGACGCCGACATCGGATGCAACGCGGTGCTGAACCCCGGTAGCATCATCGGGCGCGGGTCGGTGGTTTACCCGAACACGAACTGGCGCGGCATTCTTCCCGCCAACATGATTGTGAAGAATCAGGCCGCCCAGGAAGTGGTCGTGCGCCGGCCAGCGTAGGACAGCGCGTCCCGCCTGTCCCGAATCCCCCATGATCAGCGTCATCGAATCCCAACCCGCCGGGTCAGCCAAAGACTTGGTCCAGGAGGTTGCTGACATCTTCTCTTCAAAGGGCATTCTGTCGCGGTCAAAGAATTTCGAGTTTCGGCCGCAACAGCAGGAAATGGCGGTGGCGGTGGCGCAGGCCCTGACGAATGGCGAGCATTTGGCGGTCGAGGCTGGCACGGGAGTCGGGAAGAGCCTGGCCTATCTGGTGCCGGCGATCCTGTATGCCGTGGCGAACAAGAAGAAGGCGGTGGTCTCCACGCACACCATCAACCTGCAGGAACAGCTCACGCAGATAGACTTGCCGATGCTCGAGCAAATTATGCCGGGCAAGTTCAGCTTCACGATGCTTAAAGGCCGGGGCAATTACCTCTGCACGCGCCGCCTTCAAAAGGCCGTCCAACAGGCCGGCAACCTCTTCACCTCCTCGGAAGCCGAGGAACTGCAGCGGATTCACGAATGGTCCAAGACCACCACCGATGGCAGCCTGTCGGATTTCGAGGTGGAACCAGACCCGAAAGTTTGGGCGCAGGTATGCTCGGAGCGCGGGCTATGCGCGCCGAAGCTGTGCGGTTACCCGTCTGATTTCGCCAAAGATCATCCGCTCTGCTTTTTCCAGCGCGCGCGCAACCGCATCCTTTCGTCGGACGTGTTGGTTGTGAACCACACGTTGTTCTTTACGCTGCTCGGCGGGCTGGCGGAGGAAATCAAAGGCGGCATCCTGTTCCGCAATGATTTTGTCATCTTCGACGAGGCGCACCAGATGGAACAGGTCGCTTCAAGGCACATCGGGCTGAGCGTATCCAGTGGTCAAGTGCGCTACGCTTTGCACCGCCTCTGGAATCCGCGCACCGAGAGGGGCCTGCTTGCCACCTTGCGCAAGGGCGGCGCAGTGAAGCTGGTCGGCGAGCTGCTGAAAGAGGCCACTGAATTCTTCGCGAACGTCGAGACGGTGTGCGAGGAGCTGCAACAGGCGGCCAAAAAGCGCAGCTTTGGCGGCGGCGAAGCGACCCTCGCGCGCCGCCGTGAATGGACCGAGTTGCGCATTCGCCAACCGGAGCTGGTCCAGGACAACGTCACACTTCCGATCCAGCGCCTGCGAGAGGCGATCAGCGAATTGATCAAGCTGAGCGAGGACAAAGAGATCGGGCAGGAGTTGATGGAATGCAACCGGCGGCTGGCCGAGTTGCGCGAGGAGGTTGGAACCTTTCTCAATCAGAGCGCCGAGAACTCGGTCTATTGGGTCGAGAGGACGGGGCGGGGGCAACGGACTTTGGCGCTCAATGCCGCGCCGATTGACGTGGCCGAGTTCCTGCGACGCAGGCTTTTCGGCAGCGACACCTCGGTCATCATGACCAGCGCGACGCTGGCCACGAAAGTAGGGCAGGCGTCCCGCCTGCCCAGCCAGGACGAGACGTCAGACAACCAGCATAGCGCGAAACCAGTCATGTCCACGAAAGTAGGGCAGGCGTCCCGCCTGCCCAGCCAGGGCGAGACGTCAGACAACCAGCATGGCGCAAAACCAGTCATATCTACGAAAGAGGGGGCAGGCGGGACGCCTCCCCTACTTTTCAGCCCATTCCATCCGGAAGATCCCGTTGGCATTTATTCGCGGCATCTTCCGCACTGGCGGCAAGCAGACTGCACTTACTTCGTCACATTCAGGCTGGGCGATTCCATTCCGCAGGACAAACTGGGCCAGTGGGAACAGGAGTTCGAGGAATGGCATCGTCGGAATCCCGAACCACACAGCCTGGAACAGCGGGTGGATTACCACGAGCGGTTTACCGAGCGGTTTCACCAGTGGTTGGACGCTGGACATGGCGCCTGTTGGCTGCGCGACTCGGCGCGATCAGCGATTGTTGAGGAAGCGCTGCGGTTCTTTGACGGCCAGCGCTACGTGCTCAGTCACTACGTTATCATGCCCAATCATGTGCATGTCTTGGTCCGGCCCGTGAAAGGCCATCTGCTAAAGGAAATCCTGCATACCTGGAAATCCTTTAGCGCTCAC
This sequence comes from Verrucomicrobiota bacterium, assembly GCA_037130375.1. GTDB lineage: Bacteria > Verrucomicrobiota > Verrucomicrobiia > Limisphaerales > UBA8199 > JAPLUA01. The sequence goes on from JBAXTC010000060.1 coordinate 7,115, forward strand.
AAACTCAACGAGGCTCTCGGGCGCGAAGGCAAGTTTTGGCAGGATGAATCCTTCGACTGCATCGTGCGCAACGCAGCGCAACTGGAAAAATACGCCGGCTACATCCGCGAGAATCCAACTAAAGCGGGTCTGAAAGGAGGCGAATACAGGCTTGGAGTAGGGCAGGCGTCCCGCCTGCCCGGCCAGGATGAGACGCCGGACAGCCAGCATGGTGCGAAACCGGTCATATCTACGAAAGAGGGGGCAGGCGGGACGCCTGCCCTACTTTACTTCGCCCGCCGAGTCGGGGCGGAGGCGGCCAAGAGTCTGCAAGTCGGCACGCCATTCGATTACGAGCGGCAAATGAAGCTGTTCGTGGTCGGTAAAATGCCCGACCCGCGCGCCGAGGGTTATCGCGACGCGCTGATCCACTGGATCGAGCATTTCGTGAAGCTGACGCACGGCAAAGCCTTCGTCCTGTTTACGAACTTCAAGCTGATGCAAGAGGTCGCCGAGCTGATGCAACCGTTTTTCGACAAGATCGGCATCGCGTGTTTCGTGCAGGGCACTGGCACGCCCCGGTCGCTAATGCTCGAGAAATTCAAGGAGGACGTGGACTCGGTGCTGTTCGGGACCGACAGTTTTTGGCAGGGGGTTGATGTGCCTGGCAAGGCATTGTCCAACGTGATCATCACGCGCCTGCCGTTCGCCGTGCCAGACCATCCGCTCATTGAAGCGCGGATCGAGGCCATCGAAGCCCGGGGCGGCAATTCCTTCCGTGAGTTTTCGTTGCCGGAGGCCATCCTGAAGTTCCGCCAGGGGGTCGGCCGGCTCATCCGAACCAAAACCGACCAGGGCATCATTGTGGCGCTGGACAACCGCATCCTGACCAAGCAATACGGCCAGGCATTCATCGAGGCTTTGCCAAAGTGCCCGGTGGAAGTGGTGGCTTGATGAAGCGACGACTAAATGACATTCGCCATCTGGCGCTGGACATGGACGGGACGATTTACAGCGGTGGCACATTGTTTGAATCCACCCTGCCGTTTCTGGCTTTGCTGCGAGAACTGGGCATTGGTCACACCTTCCTGACGAATAACTCCTCGAAGAGCGCCAAAGACTACCTTGCGCGGCTGCTCGAGATCGGCATCCCGACGACGCCGGACCAGCTCTACACCTCGACGCAGGCGACCATCGAGCATCTTCGGCAGCACCTCTCGGCGGTGCGACGGTTATTTGTGCTCGGCACGATGAGCATGAGGGGGGAATTGGAGGCCGCTGGTTTTGTCCTGACGGCGGACAGTGCCAGCGACGAACCGGATGGGGTGCTGGTGGGGTTCGATACGGAGCTGACTTTCTCCCGGCTGTGCCGCGCGGCGTATTGGATCAGGAAAGGCAAATCATTCGTCGCTACGCATCCTGATCGGATATGCCCGACCGACCAACCGACGGTGCTGGTGGATTGCGGGGCTGTTTGTGCAGCGTTGGAGCAGGCTGCTGGGCGCGCTCCGGACGTCGTGATGGGCAAACCTGATCCCTGCATGTTGCGGGGTATCCTGAGCCGAAACGCATTGGCGCCAAGTCAGCTCGCGATGGTGGGCGACCGTTTGTACACCGACATGGCAATGGCGCGCCTGGCCGGGGCCCTGGGGGTGCTGGTGCTGACCGGCGAGACCACCGCAGAGGAGGGGGCTAATCATTCGCCGGCACCCGATTTGGTGGTGTCCGGGCTGGCGGAATTCGGTGAGCAGTTGCGTTCAGCGCGGCAGCGAAAAGGTTCACTGTGAAAAACCAGAAGCCAAACAATGGGAGCACCAACCCGGCTGAGCAGCGGCGGGCCGCGCTGCGCTGCATAAAAGACGGGCCGCTGGATGTTCTGGTCATCGGCGGCGGCATCGTTGGTGCGGGCATCGCGCGGGATGCGGCGATGCGCGGGCTGCGGGTCGGGCTGGTCGAGCAACACGACGTTGCCTTCGGCACGAGCAGCCGTTCGAGTCGGCTGCTGCACGGCGGCCTGCGATACCTGGCGCAAGGGCACATCGGCCTCGTGCGGGAAGCGAGTATCGAGAAGAAAGTGATTCACCACATCGCGCCGCATCTGGCAGACCCGTTGCCGTTCATCTTCCCAACCTATCGCGGCAACCGGAACTGGGTGCTTTGGCAACTGAAGATTGGAGTCAAGATATACGACCTGCTCTGCAGTGGGCGCAACCTGGGGAAGTCCACGTGGCTTAGCCAGACGCAGGTGTTGCAGCGCGTGCCGGACCTGGCTGCCAGGGGCCTCAAAGGGGCGGTGCGGTATTACGACGGCTTCACCAATGACGCGCGGCTGACCATCGACACGCTGCGCTCGGCGGCGAAGAGCGGGGCCAGCGTGCTGAATTACTGCCGTTTCAAGGGCGCGTCGCGGTCGGGGGTTTGGGAATGCGATCTGGAGGACCGTCTGACACAGAGCAGTTTTCAAGCGCGCGCCCGCGCCGTGGTGAACGCGACGGGGCCGTGGGCGGACGGCCTGCCGCACAGCCGGGTGAAGTTGCGCGTGACCAAAGGCATTCACCTTGTCGTCGAGCGCGTGCGGGTGCCGGTGCCCGAGACCGTGGTGATGACCGAAGGCAAACGCATCCTCTTTGCCATTCCGTGGGGAGAGCGGACCATCCTCGGGACAACCGACACTGATTACGACGGGCCGCTCGACGACGTGCGGGCGGATGCCACTGACATCGGGTATGTGTTGCGGATCACCAACCAGTTTTTCCCGGCCGCCAAGCTGGTTGCGGAGGACGTGATCAGCACGTGGGCCGGGCTGCGGCCTTTGGTTGCGGACCCGAGCGGGAAGCCGTCGGACATATCGCGCGCACACGAGATCCACAATCCCGAGCCGGGCTGGTGGGATGTGGCGGGGGGCAAGCTGACCACCTACCGTTTGATGGGGGAGCAGACCGTTGACCAGATCGTTAAGAAGTTAAATGGGGCGGTGCAGCGGTGCCGCACGGCGCAGGAGCCGTTGCTGGCGACGGCCGAGACTGACGGAGTGAGCGGAATTCTGCCGCCGGAACTCAGCGGGAGGACAGTGGAACATTACGTTGGCAGGGAATGGGCCGTGCATCTGGACGATGTGATGGTGCGGCGGACGAGTTGGCATTACTACTTCAGGGACGCCGCGGCTAAAGCGCAGCAGGTCGCCGGTTGGATGGCCGAACTGCTCGACTGGACGGAGGTCCAACGGGCGGCCGAAATCGCGCGCTACGGCCAGATCGGAAGTTGCCTGACCAGCCCAAAGCCGCAATGCTCAGATCAAGCGAAGCAACGGCATGATCAGCCCACTGTTCCAGTGGTTTAGACCCGCCCCGCCAACGCCGCGGTTGCCGCCGGCGGAGGTGGCGCGGCTCTACCCACGTTACCGCTGGCGCATCTTTGAATCGGCATTCATCGCCTACGCCACCTTCTACATCGTGCGCAATAACTTTGCGCCGGTGTCCAAGGAGATCGGTGCGGCGCTGCATTACGACAAGGCGATGATTGGTGACATCCTCGCCGGGACCGCCATCGCGTATGGTCTGGGCAAGCTGGTGATGGGCTACTTCGCCGACCGGAGCGACGCGCGGAAATATGTGGCCGTGGGCATGTTGCTGACGGCGGGGTGCAATTTCATCTTTGGCGCGACAACCCATTACTGGACCCACCTGCTCCTGTGGACGCTGAACGGGTTCGTGCAGGGGATGGGCTACGGGCCATGCACGCGCGGGTTGTCGCATTGGTACAGCGTGAAGGAGCGCGGGACGATCTTCGGGGTGTGGAATATCTCGCATAACGTCGGCGGCGGCATCGCAGGCTATCTGGCTGCCAAATGCGCCGAGTATTGGGGTTGGGCTTCAGCATTCTATGTGCCAGGCGTTATCGCGACGCTGTGCGCATTCTACCTGTTCTGGCGGATGTGCGACACCCCGCAAGCCGAGGGCCTGCCGCCGGTGGAGGAATACAAGAAGGATTATCCGCCCGAAGAAAGAGAAGATCACGAAAAGGAACTCAGCGCGCGAGAGTTGTTCTTCAATTACATCCTGCCGAACAAGATGCTGTGGGTGCTCTCGATTGCGAATATCTTCGTCTATATCGCCCGCTACGCGATGGTGGATTGGGGACCGACTTATCTCAAAGAGGTCAAGGGCGCATCGCTGGCTCAAGGCGGCTTCAGCACGCTGGTGATCGAGTTCGCCGGCGCGGCGGGGATGTTGACGATGGGCTGGCTTTCGGACAAGCTCGGCGGGCGGCGCGGGCGGGTGAGCGTGATGGCGATGATCCCTTTGCTGGTGGCCTTCGCCGCCATCCGCGTCACGCCCAAAGGCATGCTGTGGCTTGATATGATGCTGTTCGCGGTGGTTGGGTTCTTCGTCTATACTCCGGTGATGTTCTCTGGGGTGATGTCGCTGGACCTGACAACCAAGAAGGCGGTCGGCACAGCGGCAGGTTTTGTGGGCTTCTTCGGCTATGTTGGCCGGGTTATCCAGGGCAAGGGCCTCGGCTGGGTTGCACAGCACTACGGCTGGGACCCCGCGCTCTGGGCCGTGGTTGGTTGCACCGCCATTGGCATCATCCTGCTGGCCTTCCTATGGAACGTGCAGCCCCGAGGGTAACGGATGCCAGAAACCGGGTCGGTTTGGGCGAGAACCCCGGGGTCTATTGGCACGCTCGTCTGTGCGCTCGGCTGGAAGGCCAAGGCGCACGGTTACGGAGATTGAAGAGATTGAAAGTTTAATTATGAAAATATCCGTTTGCTTAACCATGATCATCACGCAAGCTTTGCTCGGTTCGAGTATGGGCTTTGCAGTGGAAATCATCGGTCATCGCGGCGCTTCGTTTGATGCGCCGGAAAACACCCTGTCCTCCTTCAAACTCGGCTATCAGCAAAAGGCTGATGCCGACGAACTGGACATCTACCTGACCAGGGATGGCCAGATCGTCGTCATTCATGACGGTGACACCGTCCGCACCGCCGGCGTTTCCAACAAGGTCGCGGCGGCGACCTTCGATGAACTGCGGCGGCTGGACGTGGGCCAATGGGGTAAGTGGCAAGGCAAAGGGTTCTCGGAGAAAATCCCGACGCTCAACGAGGTTCTGGCGCTCATTCCCGATGGCAGGCGGCTTTTTATCGAAATCAAGTGCGGCCCGGAGGTGCTGCCGGAGTTGGGCCGCGTTCTGAAGCATGCCGGTAGGAAGCCGGAGCAAACTATCTTGATCGGGTTCGGTTACGACACTATGAAGCAGGCCAAAGCTGCTTTTCCGCATCTGCAGGTGATGTGGCTGGCCGCAGCCGAGCGCAAAACCAAAAAGTATCCACCGGTCGAGAAATTAATTCAGCAGGCCAAAGCCGCCAAACTTGACGGCCTGGATTTGGAAAGCGGCTTCCCGATAGATAGCGGCTTTGTGCAGAGAGTCCACAGCGCCGGCCTGAAACTTTACACCTGGACGGTAGATGATCCTGAAGTGGCCCGAACCGAAGCGATCGCCGGTGTGGATGGCATTACGACCAACCGTCCCGGGTGGCTGCGCGAGCAACTCGCTTTATTTTGACGGAGCGTAGGGTAGGTCTCCGACGTTTTTCAAGGTTTGACGAAGGATCTGCCGTTCACCCGTTTCTGGCCATTTCTTATCCAGGCGTCTGGAACGGCGGCTCTACCCACAGGCCCTTGGCTCAGCACGGTTTATCACGTCCGCGCCTGCAAACGCTACTACGGCCTGATCCGCCAGTCTGACGAACTCCGTCCAGCTTGGCTTTATCGCCTTACGCTGGCCGGTCTTTGCCCTTGTCGGGCGGTTCGCCTCACCTTCCCTTCTTTGGCTGTCGTCTGCGGCAGAGCTTGCCCCAGCAGGGGTCTCCCCCAACCGGAGTCTGCTATCGCTACTCGGCCCAACCATCCATTGCCAAGGCAGGACTTGCACCTGCAAGTATGTCAAAGGTTGAAGGCTGCGCATAGAAACTGCTTTCTGGCGCGCCCGCTTTTACTTGACGCTGCGCGGGTGAAAACAGAGCGCTCTCCCGGCGTCCAATCCACTGCGCTCCTTAGGCATCACGTCGTCTATCGATGAAGATCACCGACCGCCGCTGGAAGCGGGCGTTGGCAACGAATCCAGTGCCCGAAATCCCAGCGCGTTTGAAACTGCATCGCGTGGCTGCGGTTCGTGTGCATCGTCTTGTTCGGCTTCATAATCTATCTCGATGGGGTAGATGATCGCGATTCCAACGAACCAAAGCCGCGTCGCCGGTGTCTTGAAAAAGAAATGTTAAAGTCGGTGATTCAACGTGGCCGTCGCAAAAAACCACATTTGCTTTGCCTTGATGGAGTGAAGATGCACGACGGTAATCCAAAAGCCGAGACCCAACTGGTGCAGATTGCTGACACATTGAATCTGCTGTGCCTTTCCTTTAGATCGAGAAATTGCTGGCAGCAACAGTGCTGCCAGAACCCCAAAAACAGCGATGACAATCAGCAACTCGATGAACGTGAATGCGCGCACGCTTCTAGCCATAACGATTTTGAACACCGGGATGCACGATGGGTTTCGCCTAACCGCACGCACCATTCGGACGGTGCGGACCAACCTCCGGTTTGCCTCCTGTCTCGTTGCCCCCTTTTCGGCGACGGAGCCGCCACGACCGCCGGCCTTGGACCAATAACGCCACGGCGGCGAATACCCCCAACGCGACGTTCACCGGCTCGGGCACGGCCGTCACATCCACCGACCAACCATTCAACGTCGAGATGCCGCCGGGGGAAGCGTCGCGGAAGTAGATCACCCAATCCCCATTCGGGTCCAAACCGTTGAAACTCGCCAGCGTGGCCGTGCGAGCGATGGTGTCGTACGCCAGAGCCGGAGTCACAGCGCGACCGTCCGCGCCCCAAGTGCCGGTCAGTTGCCCGCTCCCGTTGCAGGACGGAGCGAGGTTCTGATAATTATGGATGTCGGCCGTCGCACTGCAGGTCAAGGTGATCGCGAAGCCGGCCGTGCTGTACCCGTATTCACTGGTGCTGGTGCGGCCCACCCGGTTCAGCAACATCGCGAAGCCATCTCCGTGCGTCACGTAGGCGTAGAGGTCGCCGTTGTAGCCCCCGGAAATATCGAGCGTCACCGAAACGTCCGTGATGAGGACGGCTGCGTCGCTCAAGCTGAAGTGGTAGCTCAGGCCGGAGCCGTTATTGTCGGGAATGGCCTGCGTGCCGGCCCAAATGGAGGAATACAGCGCCGCCGAAACCGGAATGGCTGGGCTGGCGAGCCAGATCAGTAGCAGGCAGCGTGGAATGATGTTTTTCACAGAATGTGGTTTCATTGGAACAAGGTGCATTTGCGGCTGAGTCAGGCGACGGCATCAAGGCGGGCCGGGGTAAGCCGGATAGACCGTCCGGTAAAAGCGCGACTCCACGCCGCCGGTACTTTCGCGGAACTCGAACACGCCCCGGCCAAAACTCCCCGCCGTATCGGGTGCGGTGCGGTTGGTCTTCCAAATCCAGGTGACCGGTTCTGTGAGGCTGTCGGTGTATTCAATGGTGTAATCGGTGCCCGGCGTGCCGGCGAACCGGACCACGAACTCGCTATTCTCCACCACCGGCCCATAGACCACGTTCAGCGAAACTGCGTTGCTGGCAGTGACCGTCACCGCCACTGTGCCGGACGCCGTGTCACCGCCGGTATCCGCAATGACGTATGTGAAAGTGTCCGAACCGGTGAAGCCGATGGCCGGCGTGTAGTTGACCGCGTCCGCCCCCAGTGACACCGTGCCGCCGTTGGCGCTGACAACGCTGACGGATGCCACGCGCAAAGCTTCGCCGTTCGGATCGCTGGCGCGCGCGAGCAGCTTGGCGAGGGGCAAGGCAGCGGTCTGGCCGGCCTGGACGCCCAGGTCCATGGCGGCGGCCACCGGCGTCTCGCCGTAATCAGGCCAGAAGCCGCTGGCGACGGCGTAGTTGACGGCGACGGCCGCGCCGACGCAGGGCTGGCCGGCGGTGTCCGTCAGGGCATACACCCCGCCGGAGGCGGTGCCGCCTTCTGCGGCGAGGATGCCAGCCACGCTTGCCGCCCCACCCCGCAAGCGCAACACCAGGTGCAGGGTGGATCCGTTCTGGATATTGTAATCCGAGAGCGTTCGGCCGTCCTCCAGTTGCTTCCCGGCGAAGATGAGCCGCTGCTGGTCAGGCGGAATGCCCTCCTTGTCCTGAATCTTGGCTTTGACATTCTCAATGGAGTCGCTGGGCTCGACATCCAGGGTGATGGTCTTGCCGGCGAGGGTTTTGACGAAGATTTGCATCGCGGAGGCGTTGAGCGCCGCGCAGAGCAACACCACCAGCACCGACCACAGGGCCCGATGACGGAATAGATAGTTGGCTTTCATAGTAATCTTTTTGTTCGTTGCTCAGCGGCCGGTTCCTTGGCCTGACTACCAACCTGATTCTCGTTCTTGCAAAATATCGCGACCGCTGCGCGGGCTGTTCTTTGGCCCCCCGCTCCGCCACGACTGCTCCGCCCGTTCAGCTCACTGACCTGGGGGCAGAACGGAACGGAAACCTACCCACCAGTACATGCTGGTCGGGGAGTAGAAGGAGCGGTACGCCGCCCGGCAGGGGTACGCGAGGCCGTACCAACTGCCGCCTCGAAGCACACGGAATGGGAACGAGCCTGATGACGGACCTCGTGGATCAGCTCCTCCTGCGTATGGCGTCCCATACCAATCCCAACACCACTGGAAAACATTTCCCGCCATGTCGTTAAGCCCATACCCGTTTGCGGCAAAGGATCCCACTGGACTCGTGCCGAGTGAGGTCGTGGGATAATTCCCAATGGGGTTGGAGCCATTCGGTCCTAAATCATAGGCATAGCTGCTAGTGTTTCCCCAGTAGTTGGCCAGGTTTTGATTGATGACATTGCCCCACGGAAACCTTAGTCCGCTCAACCCGCCCCGCGCCGCCTTCTCCCACTCCGCTTCCGTCGGTAACCGATAACCCTTGGCCGCCCAGTTCGGATAAACCGTCACCTCGCCATTCGTATAGACCGCCGTCAACGCCGCATCCGTGTAATACACCGGCGTCTTGCCCACCCGCTGCGACCGCGCATTGCACCACTTCACACAGTCATACCAGTCCAACCACAGCACCGGATCATTCGCCGCTTTGCCCGCACCGGAATTAGCAAAGCCATAGCCGAGGTTCGTCGCCCAAAAATAGACGGATTGCCACTGACTCAATGTCACCAGATTCACATCCATGTAAAAGGCCGACACATTGGCGGTAACGGTGGCGGCGTCAGTGATATCGGTATCAACAGCAATCGAGTTTCCCATCAAGAACGGACCAGCGGGTATGAGCACCATGCCGGGCGGGGCCGCCACAACGGCACTGACGGGAATGTTGGTCAGCGCCGCGCCGTTGCCGGTGAAGGTGCCGGAGAGGGTGACGCCGCTCTGGTTGTTCGTGACCACCGCGCCGGGCAGTTGCCCCAACCCAAACGTGCCGGTGATGTTGGTGGCAGCAACGGCATCCGCGCTGGCCGCCGTGGCGGCCTGGAGGGCGTAGCCGACGCTGGTAATGCGGCGGTCGGGCGTCAGCAGTTGCGAGCCGTTCACGCCGTCATCGAACCAGACGCGCAGATAAACTTCGCTGTTGGTGAACACGCTGGCGGGGATGGACTGCGTCATGTTCGCCACGGTGGTATCGCCGAGGTTGACCGAGAAAATGCCGCGGACGACGGACAGCGAGACGGCGGCGGCGGGGGTGGCGCCGCCGGAGCTGGTGCCGTCGTTGCTCCAGTAGGTGGTGGTGCCGGCGGCGTTGACGAGGGCGAACCTGAACAGACCGGCACCGGTGTAGTTGGTGCCGGCGACGGTGACCTTGCCTTGATGGCTGATGAGGCCGGGCACCTGGGCGGTGGCGGACAATGCTGCCAGAGAGGCAGCGAGGATAAAGGCGTTCATTCCAGGCATAATCTGTAGCTGCTCAGGCAGCTACCATCATGGTAGCCACCTTTGGTGAAGTAGATATTATCCCCACCCGCACGGATGCAATACAAGAACGATTATTTTAAAGCCGAACTCGAACGCGGTGCGGGTCGTACCGTATGGGCCATAGAGATTGCATCCGGGTGGTGCTTGCGGTTGGCAGGGAGTTCAGTTTTGATCCATGCCGCGCACGATGCGGATGGAGATTGAGGTGCCGGCCGGGGGTATTCACTCGGCGGGTGGCGGCGAAAGAGGTTCTCGACCATGACGAAGCCCTCTCAGGCCAAGGGCCTGCTTCATAAAGTTCCGGATTGGTTGAGCCGGCTCAATTCAAACAAACGTTCTTTATGCCTCAGGCTGGCGGCTGGTAGCACGAAGGATGAATCGCGCTTTCAGCGCTGATGGGGTTTTGGGCTGATGAACCCAGGGCGTTGCCCTGGGCTGGTATGAATGACGCCCTTGGCGTCTCCCACCTGTCGCATCTCCCACCTTGCACTTCCGCTCGACCTTGGTTAGATATTGCCCTCGAAGAATTCCGTCCTGCGCCTGCCCAGACATTCCTATCCAATGTCACTAGGATTTGATCCCAGAGAAAACCCGATAATCCGGTCCAAGCCTGTGTCCCGTAGGGACATGCGACAATAGCCAAACGTTTCAACACGTTGGGAACCAGCGCCCGCAGTACGATAAGTCCTGAAAGGACGACTGACCGATCTCGCAGAGGTTCAGCCGTCCCTGTCGGGACTTATGCACATCTAAACCCGCGCACCCAACGTCGAAACGTTGGAAACCAGCGCCCCCCAGCACGATAAGCCCCGTCAGGGGCGGCATGTTTATAGACCGGGCGTGCTGCCGATCGTCCAGCCCCGTAGGGGCGACATGGTCATCTGCTGGCGTTTGGTCCGGTGATATGCCGCCCCTCTACGGGGCTGGACGATCGTTTTACCTTGGTTGCATAAACATGCCGTCCGGGACGAATGTGCGTTGAGCTTTTACGAACCGGCGACTAGGCTTGCCGCGTAATGCAAACGAAGGGTTACATAGATGAAAATGCTCACCCGCTAGAGTCGCGCATTCCACTCTTGAGATGATCGCCCGCGTCACCCTGGAACTGGTGCTCCGCAAGGAGTTCGATTATCTCATTCCCCCCGAGCTGGCCGACCAGATCGACGTCGGCAGCCGTGTCCAGGTTCCGTTCGGCTCGCGCAAAGTGCTCGGGTGCGTCACCGGGTTGGCCGAGGCGTCGGCATACGCCAGGCTGAAACCCATCCTCAAAGTCATCGGCGCACAGACGCTCATCACGCCCAAAATCCTGCAGCTCGCCCGCTGGATCGGCGGCTATTATTGTTGCGCACCGGAAACCGCCTTGAAAAGTGTCCTGCCCGAAGCCGTCCGCCGCGAACAAGCCGGCTGGCGCGAACGGCTGTTTGTGCGCGCCCTGCCACCCACAGGCGAGCTGCCCAAACTCGCCCAGCGCCAGAAGGAAATCTGGCGCATCATCGAAGAACGCCGCGAACTTCCGCTCCAGGAATTGCTCGAACTTGCCCACACCACCGCGCCCACGATTCGCCGTTTGGAAGACAAGGGCCTGATCGCAATCACCACGGAAATCTCCGAACGCGACCCCTACGCCCGCGAGCTTATTCTGCCCAGCCTGCCGCTGCCCCTAAACCCCGCCCAAGCCAAAGCCCTCGCTGCCATTAAGTCGGCGATGGACGGAGGGCAGAGGACAGAGGACAGAGGGCAGAGGACGGAGGACGGAGGACAGAGGACAGAGGACGGAGGGCAGAGGACGGAGGACGGAGGACAGAGGACAGAGGACGGAGGGCAGAGGAC
>JBAXTC010000600.1:0-5012 GCA_037130375.1 Verrucomicrobiota bacterium
CCCAGGCGTCCGGCTTGCCGGTGCATATCGCCACCGACGGCGAGTTGTTGCGGGCCGGCCACGTTTACATTGCGCCCAGCGGCGTGCATACGGCGGTCACCAGCGCCAGCCGCATCCTGCTCGATGCAGGCCCGCCGGAAAACGGAGTGCGGCCGGCGGTTGCGCGCCTGTTCCGCTCTGTGGCTTCCGCCTTTGGCAAACATGCCGCAGCCGTGCTGCTCACCGGCATGGGCGTGGACGGCGCGGAAGCCTTGAAACTGATCCGCGACCGGGGCGGCGTGACGATCGCACAGGACGAGGCCAGTTCGGTCGTTCATGGCATGCCCGGCGCGGCGATTCGTCTCGGTGCCGCCGCGCACGTGCTGCCGCCCGAATCCATCGGCCCCTTCCTCCGCAACCTCGCCGGAAAATAATTCCCATGCACACCCCGTCCTCCAATCCGCAATCCGCAATCCGCAATCCGCAATCGGAGGTTTTGCTCGCCGAAGACAGCCGGACCCAGGCCGAATTGCTCAAAAGCCTGCTGGAGGAATCCGGCTAGCTTGTTCGCCACGCCCTCAACGGCCGGCTCGCCCTCGCCGCCGCCCGCGAGAAAAAACCCGCGCTGATCGTCAGCGACGTGCTGATGCCGGAGATGGACGGCTTCGACTTTTGCCGCGCGGTCAAGAACGACCCCGCCCTCCGCGACGTGCCGGTGATTTTGCTCACGAGTCTGTCGGACCCGCAGGACATCGTGCGGGGCTTGACCGCCCAGGCGGATTACTACCTGACCAAGCCCTACGATCCTGCGCACTTGCTGGGGCGGATCGAACTCCTGCTGGCGCATCCCGTGAAATGGACGGGCGAGCCGCAACGGTTGGAAGTTGCCCTCGGCGGACAAAAAGTCGTCATCCAGTCCGAGCCGCCGCAAATCCTGAACTTGCTCATGGCTACCTACGAACAGGCCGTGCAGCAAAACCGTGCGTTGCTCAAGACGCAATTGGAGTTGCACGAACTCAACGAGGAACTCGAACAGCGCGTGGCCGAGCGGACCGCGGCGGTGCGGGAAAAGGAGGAGCGGCTGCGCGCCATCTTCAACGCCACCACCGACACCGTGGGCCTCTTCGCCCGCGATGGCACCATTCTCAACATCAACGAAAACACGGTGGAGCGCTTCGGCCGGAGCGCGGCGGAGACCATCGGCTCCAAGCTGCACGATTTTCTGCCGCCAGAAGTGGCCGCCTCGCGCATGGAAAAACTGGAGCAGGTCTTCCGTTCGGGATTGCCGGTCCGCTTTGAAGACGAACGCGACGGCATGTTCTTCGAAAACCACCTCTACCCCGTCCGGGCGGCGGACGGAACGGTGACGGGCGTGGCTCTTTATGCCAAGGACATCACCGAGCGCAAGCGGGTCGGAGCCGAACGCGAGCGCCTCATAGCCGAGTTGCAGAAAGCCTTGGCCGAGGTCAAAGCCTTGAGCGGCCTGCTGCCCATCTGCGCCAACTGCAAGAAGATCCGCGACGGCAAAAACTACTGGCACCGCGTGGAAAGCTACATCGCCTCCCACACCGACGCCACCTTCACCCACAGCCTCTGCCCCGACTGCATCAAGAAACTTTACCCGGATTACGCGGAAGACCCCGCTCCTCCCACGCCATGAACACCCCAAACAACATTCCGCAATCCGCAATCCACCATCCGCCATTGGAAGTTCTGATCGTCGAAGACAGTCCCACGCAGGCGGCCCAACTCGAGGAAGTATTGCGGCTCCGAGGTTACCAGACGCAAACCGCAGTCAATGGCCGTCAGGCCCTGGAAGCGGTGCGCCGGCGCCAGCCCTCGGTCATCATCAGTGACATCCTCATGCCGGTCATGGACGGATTCCAACTCTGCCGCGCCATCAAACAAGAACCCGGCCTGCGCCACATTCCCGTGATCCTGCTGACCTCCTTGTCGTCGCCGGCGGACGTGCTGTCAGCCTTGGAAGCCGGCGCGGATTTCCACATCCCCAAACTCTGCGAAAGTGAGTATCTGGCGGCGAAAATCATGGATATCCTTTCGCCCCGCGCCGAAGGCGGGCGCGCGGAATCCGAAACCGTGGAAACCGTGACCTTCGACGGAACAGCCTACCAGATTTCGGCGTCCCGGGGACAGATGTTGCGCCTGCTGCTCTCGACCTACGAGGTGGCCATCCGGAAGAACCAGGAATTGCTCTCGGCACGCGATGAACTGCAGACGCTGAACGAACAACTGGAGACCAAGGTGCGGGCGCGCACGTCCGCGCTGGACGCCGAGGTTGCCGAACGCAAGCGAGCCGAAGAGCGCCTTGCCGAGCAGGCCCGGATTCTTGGCCTGGTGCCCGACGCCATCGTTCTGCAGGATTTCGACGACGTCATTTCCTATTGGAATCAAGGCTCGGAAAAGCTTTTCGGCTGGACGGCGGCCGAGGCCGTCGGCCGCAAGGCCCCCGATCTGTTCTCCAAGGACACGGCGCATCTTAGCGAGGCCAAGCAGGCTGTGCTTCGGAGCGGCGAGTGGCGCGGCGAGCTGCTCTATGTCAGCAAGGATGGCCGCCAAATCATCGTGGAAAACCACTGGGCGCTCGCGCGCAATCCCGACCAGTCCCGAGCCATCCTATCTATCAGCACCGACATCTCCGAGAGGAAGAAGACCGAGAGCCTGTTGCTCCGCTCGCAGCGGCTGGACAGCGTGGGCCGGCTGGCCAGCGGCATCGCCCATGACCTCAACAACATCCTGGCCCCCATACTTATGGCGGCCCCCATGCTCCACGAGGTCACCGCGGACCCGGACGCCATCAAGATGCTGGACATCATCGAATCCAGCGCCCAACGCGGCGCCGACATCATCAAACAACTGCTCATCTTCGGCCGCGGCACCGATGGCCAGCGCGTCCCGGTGCAGCTCCGCCTCATGGTCAAGGACATGGCCGCCATCATCGCCGAAACTTTTCCCAAGAACATTCAAGCCAAACAAGATGTGCCCCGGGACCCCTGGCTCGTGACCGGCGATCCCACCCAGGTCCACCAGATCCTCCTGAATCTGTGCATCAACGCCCGCGACGCCATGCGCGAAGGCGGCACGCTCACGATCAAACTGGAGAATCGGGAACTGGATGACTTGTTCGCCGGGCTGACACCCGGCACGCGGCCCGGACGCTACGTGTGCTTGAGCGTGGCCGACACCGGCCAGGGCATCGCGCCAGAAGACCTGGACAAAATCTACGACCCCTTTTTCACCACCAAGGAACCGGGCAAGGGAACCGGACTCGGCTTGTCCACGGTGCTGGGCATTGTTAAGAGCCACGGCGGCTTCATCCAGGTCCAGAGCCAGCCCGGGCGCGGCACGCAGTTCCAGGTCTTCCTGCCGGCCAGCCAGGCGGCGGAAACCAAACCGGCCAATCAGGCAAGCCAGCCTCTCCCACGGGGCTGCGGGGAACTGGTGCTCGTGGTGGACGACGAGTCAAGCGTGCGGCAAGTGACGCGGCGGATGCTGGAGCACAGCGGCTATCGCGTCATCGAGGCGGCGAATGGAGCCGAGGGGTTGACTCAGTTTGTGGAGCGCCAGTCAGACGTGCAAGTGGTGTTGACGGACCTGGCGATGCCAATCATGGACGGCGTGGCGTTCATCCGGGCGCTGCGGCAATTGAACCCGCAGGTCCGGGTCATTACAGTCAGCGGACGTCAATCCAACGCGCATTTGCCGGCCGACCTGGGATTGCCGGAGGAATTCCACCTGTCCAAACCGTTCAGTGCGAGCCTGCTGTTGGAGACCTTGCACCACGTGCTGCATCCGCGAGAAGCCGGTCGCACGGCAGGCAAACTGGAACCCTAATGCGCGTATTGCGCCCGGCTGCACGCAGTCCCCTTAGCGCTCCCGCCAAGCCCAAGGCGGCTTCGTAAACCGGAGTGCCCGCCGGCGGCGCCAGTTCTCGCTCTGCCCCCGCCGCCGCTCACCCAGCGCAACCCCCCGGTCTCGACGGCTAACAAGGGCTGACAAAATGGCTAACGAAGCACGCACAGGCAACCAGATCGACCGGCTCAATTTAACTATTGCTTGAGCGAGGATCATTGCGATTGACCCCATCCTGCCAGTCTGACAGCGTGATTTCATGATAACACAGAGTGAAAAACAATGTTCCCTCTCCCGCGCAGCGTCAATAAACCGGAAGGCGCGAAAAAAGCAAAACCCTGTTATCAATACCCTCCTCAACTTCGTGTCCCTGATCGCGCTGGCGGCCATGGTTCCCGGGGCGAGTGCCGCCACCGCCCCCGTGAACACAGTCCCGCCGGTGGTGTCGGGCACTTGGGCTGTGGGTGGGACGTTGACAACCACCGATGGCACGTGGACCGGAACACCGACGATAACCTTTACCTATCAGTGGCAGCGTTGCATCCATGCCGACGGCGGCACAGTCATTAACATCCCTGGTGCAACCCAGAGCTCCTATACGGTAGTGAATTCCGACGTGCATAATTTTATCCGGGTCGTCATCACCGGCCACAACAGTGCCGGCAGCGGCACCGGCATTTCGATCACCACTGGCAACGAGAAGACAGTCCCCGCGGACCAGTCACCGATGGCCGGTACGGCTGTGGACGCCGCAGTGTCCGCGACGATCACAGAACTGACGCCCAATACCACGCACTACTTCGCGGTCTTTGGCGCCAACAACTGGACCCCCAGCGGTTCCGGCGGTATGCTGGGCAGTATTCTCTCATTCACGACCGGTCCAGCCACGGACACCTACTACTACAGTTTCACCGGCGCGGATACGTTCACCGTCCCGGCCGGGGTCACGTCCATTCCGTGGTTGCCACCGGAGGTGGTGGTGGCGGTGGTGGTGGCGGTAGTGACCCCGGAGGCCCTGGTGGTAACGGTGGCAGCGGCGCTGTCGTCACCGCTGACATGTTGGTCACCCCGTCGCAGACACTGTCGCTCTACGTCGGCGGCGGAGGCGGTGGTGGCGACGCCGGTAGTGGCTCTGGTGAAGGTGGCGGAGTGGGCGGCGCCTG
>JBAXTC010000601.1:0-5009 GCA_037130375.1 Verrucomicrobiota bacterium
TACCCGCGCAACCTAGTCACAAGTCAATGGTGACGAAAGCCAATTCTCGACGGATTCCAAACACCGGCCAAGGATTGTTTCTTGCGGCCGCGCACGATAGAATGCCAGATTGTCAATATGAACGACGATGAGCGAAGGAGAGTGAACGAGGCCGGCTTGTGCCGCGACGCGGATTACATCCCCAAGGTTCCTGATGCAGGGCGTGTGCGAGTGGACGAGAGCGGAAACCGTGTTCAGGTGATGCATAACGGCCTGGTGGTCGCTGCCGACGGGTATTACGGCGACTTCATGACGCAGATCATGGAACAAATGAAGGGACACCACGAGCCGCAGGAGGAGAAGGTTTTCTACGAGGTTCTAAAAGCGGTGCCGCCAGAATCGACGATGATCGAGCTGGGCGCCTATTGGGCTTACTACTCGATGTGGTTCCAAAAAGCCGTCAAAGGCGCCAGCAATTTTATGATCGAGCCGGCGCCGGCCGCCTTGCGGTGCGGAATCAGGAACTTTCAACTCAACGGCTTCCACGGCGACTTTACCCCGGCCTACATCGGACGAACATCAAGTGAGGGCTGGCAGAAGGCTGGCTTGCAAAGCAAACCCGGCGAAGTGGGACAGGTGTGTATGAAGGATTTCGTGCGCAGCAAGGGAATTGAGCGGGTGGCTCTGCTCCATTCCGACATCCAGGGCTTCGAGTACGATATGCTGCGCGGTTGCGGCGATCTGCTCGATAACCGAAAGATCGGTTTCCTTTTCATCTCGACTCATAGTCTCAAAGTCCACTTTCAATGCCGAAAGCATATCGTGCAAAAGGGATACTCGATCATCGCTGAGCATACCCCAAAAGAGAGTTATTCTGAGGATGGACTGATCGTCGCAGCCGCCGACCCGGCAGCGCTCCCGCCGGTCGAAGTCTCGAAGCGGCCGGTGTCCGCCCGTCAAAAGTTCAAGGCCGCCTTTTTCAAACTGACGGCCTGACCCGTAAACGGATTACTGATTCAGTGAGCTCACCGACCCTGCAGCCAGACCAGACCGGTTTCTACACCCAAACCCGTGCGGCGAAGAAAATCCTGGTGGTGGACCTCGGTTTCCTGGGCGACACCCTCCACCTGGTTCCCGCCTTATGGGAAATCAAGCGTCATTACCCGCAGAGCGCTCTGCACGTGCTGACCTCCCCGCTTGGGGCCGAAGTGCTGCGGCTGGCGCCGTGCGCGGACCGCGCCTGGGCGATAGAGTTATATCCCGGCAAACGCACCCTCCGCCAGCAATGGACGATTGTGCGCTCGCTGCGCCGCGAACGGTTTGATCTGGCCTTCAACTTCAGCGGCGCAGATCGAACCATTTTCATGACCGCGCTCGCGGGCGCGCGGTGGAAAATGGCCCACGCGGCCGGACGCCAGCATTTCTGGAGTGGCTGGCTGTTGCCCAACTGGGTTCCCCGCCGGAGCACCGAGATGCCTGTCTATGAGCAGCGACGCGCCGTCCTGGCGGCCTGCGGATTCGAGCTGGCCCCGGCACGATTTGATTTGTCGGTGCCCGAAGACGCCACAAGGTGGGCGGCTGCTCATATCCCGGAAGGCGCCATCCACGTCTCGGTAAACGCGAGCACATTTCTCAAGGAGTGGCCGCTGCCGAACTGGATCGATCTGACCCGGCGTCTGCTGCAACGCAACCCGCAAATCCAACTTATTGCCACGGGCAGTGCCGACCCGCGAGAGCGGACGCGCCTCGGAGACCTGGCCGCCTCCGTCTCCCAGCCCCGCCTGCAAACGTTCGTCGGCTTAACGGTTGCCCAACTCGCGGCGCTGCTGGCGCGCTGTTCCCGGCATCTGGGCGCTGATTCTGGCGTCCTGCATCTCGCGGCGGCTTTGGGCGTCCCCACTGTGTCAATCTTTCGCGAGTACCCCGGTTTGATCGAGTGGATGCCGCGCGGGCCGCAACACCAGCATCTGACTGCCCCTTGTGCCTGTGCGACCGAGGTGCGCGATTCCTGCCGCAGCCGCCAGATCGCCGAATGTCTGGCCGAACTGTCGCCGAACTCAGTTTTGGCGATGCTCAGTTCCGGCCCGACTTCTTCTTGATCCCATTGTCACCAGACAAACTGCTCGCCTCACCGCCAGCACCACGGCATACTCGCGCCGACAACATGATCGAACTACTACGCAAAGTCTGCGCCGACAGGGCTGACCGATGGCTGGCATGGGAGCCGGCTGCGGTGAAGTGGGCCGAGGGACCGGACCTCCGCATCGGCTGAAGCCCGGACGATGCTTTTCAGCTCCTACATTTTCCTCTTCGTTTTCCTGCCAGTCACCCTGGGCGGGTTTTGCCTCCTGTCCCGCTTCCTCGGGCCCAAGCCGGCAAAGCTTTGGCTGACGGTGACTTCGCTCTTCTTCTACGGCTGGTGGAATCCCATCTATGTGATTCTGATTGTTGCCTCGATGCTGTTCAACTTCTGGCTCGGACGGCGAATCGGCCGCGCGGTCCGCTCGGGGAGATCGGGCGGGGCATCGCTTTTTTGGGGGTTGACCGCGAATCTCCTGCTCCTGGGATATTATAAGTACGCCAACTTCTTTGTCACCAATGTCAACGTCCTGTTCGGCACGGACTGGGCGCTTGGGAGAATTATTCTTCCGCTGGGAATATCGTTCTTTACCTTCACCCAGATTGCCTACCTGATCGACGCCAGCCGCGGGGTGGTCTGCGAGTATGACCTTGGCGACTTCCTCCTGTTTATCACTTTCTTCCCTCATCTTATCGCCGGCCCGATTATCCATCATACCGAGATGATGCCGCAGTTTGCCGAGCCCAAGACCTATCGCTTTCACTGGGACAATCTGGCCATCGGCCTGGGCATCTTCTCGGTTGGCCTGTTCAAGAAAGTGGTCATTGCCGACTCTCTGAGCGGCCATGCCGCAGTGGTTTTCGACGCCGCCGCGGCTGGGAACTCCCTGTACGGGACCGACGCCTGGGCGGGGGTTCTGTCCTACACGTTCCAGATCTACTTCGACTTCTCCGGCTACTCGGATATGGCCATCGCTTTGGCGCGCATGTTCGGCATCATCCTGCCGCTCAACTTCAACTCCCCCTATAAGGCGGTTAATATCGTTGAATTCTGGCGGCGCTGGCACATGACGCTCTCGCGGTTCTTGCGGGACTACCTTTACATACCCCTCGGCGGAAACCGGCACGGCACCCTGCGACGCTATCTGAATCTCATTCTGACCATGGGAATCGGGGGGCTGTGGCATGGCGCTGCCTGGACCTTTGTTTTTTGGGGTCTCTTTCACGGGCTTTGCCTGGCGGTGAATCATCTGTGGCAGGGGCTATGGTCATCTGGCCAGCGGCAGTGGCCACTGGCGCCCTGGCTGACGCGCTGGGCGGGGCGGGGTCTGACGTTCTTTGTCGTGATTCTCGGCTGGGTCCTGTTTCGGGCGGCGGACTTGAAGGCCGCCCAGCACGTGTTGGGAGCGATGTTTGGATTGCGCATAGCGCCCGCCATCGGCACACCCACCCTGTTACTGCCCAAGGATTGGATTTGGCTGGTCGGCCTGCTGGGGTTCGTCTGGTTGTTGCCCAATGTCGCCCAGTTGGTGCGGGACCAACAACCCTACTCTGCGGTGTTGAAGGATGGATGGATGCCGAAACGCGCCTGGCAGCGGTGGCGGATGACTCCGGGCTGGGCCTGCCTCGCGGCATTGCTGCTGGGCGCCGCGGTATTGTCCCTCTCACGCGCAGGGGAGTTCCTGTATTACAATTTCTAGAATGGATGCCTCCCCACGTCGTTTTGTAATCCTCACGCTGGGCGTCGTAGGTGCGCTGGTCGGCGCGGTTGGCCTGTTCAATTACGCCGTGGATCCTTACGACCTCTTCGGCCACAACCGGCTGGGGGTTTATATCACTGCCGAACGGGAATTCAAATCCTCGGAAGTGCGGCGCTACCCCCACAACGCCCTCCTGATCGGAAACAGCCGCATGGCCATGATACCAGTCAAGGGCTTGAATCACTTCCAATTCTTTAATGCCGGCCTTGGCGGAGCCACGGCCGAAGAGGCATATTACTTCCTCGATCACTTCGCCAAAAACCAGGAGTTGGTGATCCTGGGAGTCGATCTGGGCCAGGGCGATCCGGTGCCCCCTCAAGGCGACATCTTTAAGCCGGCAACCCTGACCTCTACCCTCAATAATCTTCTGAACCTGCGAACGGTGGAGTATTCCGTCCGGACCATCTACAGCCATTTCACGGGGGTTCCGCCCTCCCTGCTGCCCGACGGGTCGTTTGACGCAGTGCCCTGGTTCGAGCGTTGGGACAAGCCGGACCCGGCGCACATGAATTTCGTTCTGGGAAAAATGCAAAGCGGCTACGTGAGATATCGCGGCCCGTCGAAACAACCGATGACCTTTTATGCCAGGATTGCCGATAGCTTGCGGCAACGGGGCATAACGTGTGTCGTCGTCGTGCCCCCGATGCATGAAGCCGTTGCCGATCGCATCCGCGCCTCATCTGCCGCCGCCGGTTACCAGGCCTGGCGGCGCAAGCTGGAATCGATCTTCCCGCTGGTAGTTGATCTTTCCTTTAGTCCGTATTCCGCCGCGGAGAACTTCTTCAAGAGCGATCCCGTCCATTTCAAACCTGAGGTTGGGGTTCGCATGCTCAATGCGGAGGTGATCCCGCTGGCCGTGCAGGCCTGCCAGAAGAAAGAGAGCCACGGAGCGCCGGCATTCCTTTCGGCCAGTTCCAACGCTGCGCCTGCTGCTGCCCGGGAAACCAAACAGCCGTAACGGCAACCCGCCAGCGCCACCAGCGGTGTTCCGGATGTCACCCGACGGACCAAAACCAGCCACCTGTGCGCGCAATCGACCCAGCCACCTAAGCATCTTGCACCTGGCGGCGAGGCAAGTGCGACGAGGCAAAAAGCTCCTTTTGGAGCGGCATGTTTATAGCCACAGATGCCACCGCGTCCGCCAAGCTCCAGCGGAGCGGCATGGGTTCGTGTTGACGGCCCCACCACTGA
>JBAXTC010000602.1:0-5006 GCA_037130375.1 Verrucomicrobiota bacterium
AGCATCACGTTGCCAACGTGAGTGTCGAGGGTTCGAATCCCTTCGCTCGCTCCATCTTCTCTTCATTCTTTAGCTTGATTTTACTGCGGTTTTCCAGCCTTCCTGTAGTGTAATCCAGCTTTGGGGTTTGGGCAATGCTGGGGGCTGAAATAATGCCAAAACGGCTCCAGCGTTAGAACAGCCGTTGGAATGGAGAATCCGATTAGCCCTCCGCTGCTTGTGCATCCCGTTGTCGGGTCAGAATCCGCTCCTGGGAGCCACAAGTTGCGGCAGGAAGGGTTGAGGCTTTTCAGGGTAGTTCGCTCGTCTCTTTCATCCTGAACGCTCCTGCGCCCACCGGCGAAGTTGGACGGGTTTTGTAAACAGGATACCCCGATGGAGGTATCAAGGGGTGGCTTGCCGAAGTCCCAGCCCAAAGAATCCTCAAAATAATCTGTTCGGTTTTGAAGGTGGCGGACATATACCAATGACATGATGAGCGATGACATGACGCTGGTGATGGAGTATGCCCAAAGCAACTCCGAGCAGGCGTTTGCCACGCTGGTATCGCAGCACGTCAATCTGGTCTATTCCGTTGCCCTGCGCCAAGTCCACGACCCGCATCTGGCTGAGGAAATTACCCAAGCCGTTTTCATCGTCTTGGCAAAGAAGGCAAAGTCCCTCAGCCCGAAGACGATTCTTTCGGGCTGGCTCTGTCGCACGGCTCGGAACGTTTCCGCCAACACACTGAAAATTCAACGCCGTCGCCAATTCCGTGAACAGGAGTCACACATGCAATCCATTTTGAACGAATCGGATTCCGACGCATGGAGTCAAATAGCGCCGTTGCTGGATGAGGCACTGAATTGTCTGGGAACAAAAGAGCACGATGCCGTTGTGCTCCGATTCTTTGACGGCAAGGAATTGAAACACGTCGGCGCTGCAATGGGAACAACTGAGGACGGGGCACGGATGCGAGTGAATCGTGGGCTAGAAAAACTGCGGGAATTCTTCACCAAGAGGGGCGTAACCCTTTCCGCAACGGCCATTGCTGGAGCCGTTGCCGCAAATTCCGTCCAAGCTGCGCCCGCAGGACTCGCAGCCGCCATAACCTCCGCCGCACTTTCTGGAACCGCCATCACCACAACGACAGTCACTGCCGCCACGAAAGCCATTGCCATGACCACGTTACAGAAAACCATTATTGTCGTCACTATCGCCGTTCTTGCAGGAACGGGGATTTATGAAGCTCGCCAAGCGGCCAACGCCCGTTCCGAAGTCCAAATACTTGAGCAACAACAAACGTCGTTCACCGAGCAAATCAAACAAATGCGGCGTGAACATGACGACCTTACGAACAGGCTGGCCGTCTTGAGTGACGCTAACCGACCACAAAACCCCACTGCGGAGTTACTAAAGCTGCGGAATCAGACTGGAATGTTACGCCAGCAACTGGCGGATAGCAGTAATGCGAAAGCTCAATCTGAACAACCGCCGTTATCTTCGGCACGAGAGTATTGCGAGCGTGCAAGGAGACATGATATGAATCATGAATATGAGGCCGAGCTTGAGGACCTCAACAAGGCCATTGCGATGGACCCTAATCTGGCCGAGGCATTTTTTGAACGTGGCAATCTTTACGCCATGAATTTACCTAAGACGTTTGGAGGTTATGAGAAGGCGGTCGCAGATTTGGGCGGCTTTCTGGAACTTAAGCCAAATGATTGTGCTGCACGCCATAACCGGGCGCTCTGGTGCGAGCAACTGCGTCAGTTTGACAACGCCATCGCCGATTACACTACACTGATTGAAGGAAATACTGATTTTTCGCAAGTCGGAAACAAAGACAAGCAACTGGCGCTTGAATATCATTATCGGGGACGTGCATACCAGTGGTATAAAAAGGACTTCGCCAAAGCTGTAGTTGATTACGACCAAGCTCTGCGGTTAGACCCCAATATCGAAGGGGTTCATCTACATCGAGGGCAGTGTTATGAGGCCTTAGGGCAACCCGACAAGGCGCAGGGCGATTTTGCAGTAGAAAAGCCGAATTGAATTCACCCTTCAGGAAAACTTTGCGTTTGCCAAAATCTCAACAGTGCGAATTTGTCACCCGGAGAATTAGCACCGAACCAGCAACATCCAGCGCCATCTGGAGTGGTCGGATGATTCAACGCTCGCAACAAGTGAAGGCTCGATGGGAAAGACGACCACTTTTGTCCTTGATAAACGAAGCAGCCATCGTATAATCGAGTCAAGAGCGGCTGATTATGAACGGCTCACGCGTAAGAGCGTGGGCGACAAGCAGTACTTGGTCGACTCCGCGCGTTTTCAAGGTGACTGGGTGGTGTTGGAGGGAGGCTATCCAGCCCTGAAGGCCATCTGGATACCTCGTGAGCAAGTCAGTCTCATTCAGGAACCAAAGTGATTCTCCTTTGTGGAGGGCAGCGCCATCTCGCAGTGTCGAATCGTCTCCCCGTTAATCTTGCCCTCCCACACCACCTGACAGACGGGTCCGCAGCAGGCGGTTCCTGAGCCTCCTCCTTACTTGTCCAGTTCGCAGCGTCTGGTCTCCGGGGCCGACATAATGCCCCTGCCCGTCGTAAGTTTTGTCTGAGGACTTGATGTACTGCCCCTTCAACTTTCCCTTTTCATCCCGCAAGTGGGACACGTTACCGTTTTCAATGCGTTGGCCCTTGAGTCGGCCCATGTTGTCCCGAATGAATGTGCTCATTTTGGTTCTTTCTTTTTGGCGGCGTTGGTTCGTGTTGCCGCTGCTTTGATGGTTTCTAGTTTCACTTGTAGCCTTAATGCCTCCTCCATCAAGTCGAAGAGCACTGGCTCAAATTGGTTTCCCGAAGTCATGGCGTCCGTATGCGCCCCACGCAACTCTTCCATGAAGAAGTCGAGCGAATGGCTGGCTTTCGTGAGGTTCTCGGTTTTCATAATTCGGCTCCCGTCAATCCTGCCAAAAGTCCTTGAACCGCTCGGACGAAAGATCTGTATACAAAACTGTGTGGCAGATGTTGCGATGCCCGAGGTAATGTTGGATGGCCCTCGTATCACGCCCATCCATCGCTAATTTATACCCTGCGGCGTGCCGCAGTTGATGGGGATGTGCGTTCTTGATGCCTGCCTTATCGCCTGCCCTTGCCACCAACTTGCGAACCGTGCTTGTGGTCAACGGCCCACGCCGCTCGCCCGTGAATATGTATGCGGAAGTCGGGTAGTCCCGTTGAAGGCGGCGTAACGCTCGCAACTCGGGATCGGCCAGTCCATTCTTTCCGCCTACTCCCAGCAAACCCTGGACCAGATTTTTGTCCCTTCTACTTTCCCCTTTCCACTTCTCCCGCTCCGGTGCATCATTACGCGACTTTTCGTCATGGGCGGCACAATTGCACAGTCAACAGTCGGTTGCCAGGCGTCCCTTTCGGGCCACCCTCCAGTCGTTAGTACGCGCCCAACCACCCTCATCAAATGAAGGAAGCCGCCGCCCGCATCAAAATCAACAAGCTGCTCGAAGCCACGGGCTGGCGCTTTTTCGCGGACGCCAAAGGCCCCGCGAATATCCAGCTCGAGCCTAGCGTCACCCTGAAGGCTCAGGACCTCGACGCCCTCGGCGAAAACTTCGAGAAAGCCGCCAAAGGTTTAATCGACTTCCTCCTCCTCAACGAAAAGGGCTTCCCCTTCATCGTCCTCGAAGCCAAGGCCGAGGACAAAAACCCCCTCGTCGGCAAGGAACAGGCGCGCAAATACGCCAAGTCCCAGAACTGCCGCTTCGTCATCCTCTCCAACGGCAACCTGCATTACTTCTGGGACCTCCAACGCGGCAACCCATACGTTATTACGGCGTTTCCGTCGCCCACATCTGTCACCGGCTACCAAAAGACAACGCCAGACCCCAAACGCCTCATCGAGGAACCCGTCGGCGATGACTACGAAGCAGACCGAGTTCGAAAAACGCTTCTTCTCCAAGGCCACGAACCAACTCTTCTGCAAGGTCTTCCTCGAAAATGCCCTGCGCGACCCCATCAGCGGCGAGATCGGCAAATCCATCATCTTCGCCGTCAGCCAGCACCACGCCGCCAAGCTGGCCCAAATCCTTAACGTGATGGCGGACAAGATGTTCCCCGGCAAATACCAGTCCGACTTCGCCGTCCAGGTCACCTCCCAGGTGGATGGCGCCCAGCAGCACACCATCAACTTCACCAACAACAACCTGCTCGGCTCCGCCAATTTCATCCCCACCTACAAGACCAGCAAGGCCCGCGTCTGTGTCACCGTCGGCATGATGACGACCGGCTACGATTGCCCGGACATCCTCAACCTCGGCCTCTTCCGCCCCATCTTCTCCCCCACCGATTTCATCCAGATCAAAGGCCGTGGCACCCGCAAGCACGACTTCCGCGAACTGCTCTTCGACGAAACCCTCAAGGAGAGCGTGAACGCGCCGACGAAGACCGCCTTCAAGCTCTTCGACTTCTTCGCCAACTGCGAATACTTCGAGGAGAAATACAACTACGACCAGGTCCTCAAGCTTCCCAAACCCAGAACCCAAGGCGATGAAGGCGACGGCGGCGATAGGCCCGTGGTCACGGGTGGCACCTACGAGCACCTCGGAGAGGACATCCTCGCCACGATCAAGGAGGAGACCATCGGCTTCGGTGGCATGAAGATCGACCGCATGTTCTATGAGAAATTCGAGGACGCCGTCCGGGAGAACGACTTCATTGCCGCCAGCGTCGAGGCCGGCCAGTGGGACCGGGTCATTGATTACGTGAACAAGGAGGTCTTCGACAAACCAGCCGAGTTCTACTCCCTCGACAAGCTCCGCAAAGCCGCCGCCGTGGACCGCCGCCTCACGCTCCGCGAAATCCTGGAGAGAGTATTCGGCCTCATCCCGCGCTTCAAATCCAAGGACGAGCTGCTGGAGGAGGAGTTCTCCAAGTTCGTCGCCGACTATAAGCCACAGGAAGCCGAGGCCATCCCGGCGATCAAAACCTACTTTAAGGCCTACGCCACGGACG
>JBAXTC010000603.1:0-4993 GCA_037130375.1 Verrucomicrobiota bacterium
TCAGTGTTCGATGTTCAGTGTTCGATGTTCGATGTTCCCGGCCCCAAGACTTTAGACTGTAGACTTTGGACCTTGGACTTTGGACTAGCCGTCCCGCGGCGAGAACTACGCCGACCCCCATCAGCACCCCAAACACATTCGGATTGTCCCATGGCCCTGACCATCGAGCCTGGCCGCGATACCGAAAGAAATGCGCCGTCTCCGTCCGCCACACAGCCGCCCCCGCTAGCAGAATAATCAGCGCCAAGACTGTCCCACCGGCTCCCTTTGTTCGTCCTACCTTCTCTCGTCTGGCTTCCCAAAACGCCGCCCCTTGCCCCAGCACCGCGGCAACAGGCAACGTGAGCGCCTGCGTTGACGCGGCTGCCTCCAGATAACCAAGCCCGTAGGCGGTCGCCGCCGCGAGCATGAGTCCCCCCAGCCAAACCTCGCTCGGTAACGACGCGTCCCGGTGCGTGCCAGCCCTTCCGGGTCCAGCGCCACGTCTGCGGAGAATAATTAACCCGGCCAAGTAGCTTCCCGCGCAGACAAATATCATCCACTGCGTGGTAGAATCCCGCAGAATTGCGCTCGCCTCGGCAACGAATGAGCCAGTAAGGTGGGTTGTTTTGACCGTAGGGCAATCCCAGAACAAGCAGAGCGCCAGTACCGGCAATTCAAGTGCTGTCCTGACTGCTGACCAAAGAGTGCCTCTGTTCATACGCCGGGACTGTAGGTGTCTCCGCTAGCGCGGCTCGCCCATACCACCACACTGATACTTATCCAGGACTCGCGCCAGTCTCCCGTCTGCCTGCTCTGGCTCGCGGGCCGCAATGTGCATAGAGAATCGGCAACCCACCTTCGAAACGCAAGAGCCCAAACTCCATCTTGCTTTTCAGTGAAGTTTGATGGGCATAACCTGCTCTCTATGGTTTTATCCATGCTCATCGCTCGTTGGGGACGCCGCCTTCACCTCACCCTGCCCACCGGAAGGTCACGTACCTCCACGCCACAAGTGCATGAAGAACACCAAACACTACCAACAGGCCGTAGCGAAGGCGCCACCGGCTTCGATCTTCAAGCCAGACAGATAAGGCAATGAACATGGGAAACGTGGTGGATCCAAATCGTGTGAACGAGGTGAACATGCCACTCATGGCAGGAAGGATTCCCAGCACATACGTCCATACAACCAATCGTTTGTCCAGCCGCCAAATCGTGGGCAAACAGCAAGCCAGTAACAGAAAAACACACCGGTCCAGCAAAGAACCCCGGAACTCATGCCACTCGTTGGGCCTGAACCATTCGAACAAGAATTTAGGCACGTTCCATAGGTTGCTAATGGAGTGAACGCCCCAGAAGCTTTGTGCCTTGAAGCCCTGGAAAGGATCGCCGGTCCAGAGCCACATAAGCGCCAAATAACAATACCAGCCACAGAAGGGCACCAACACCAAGCAGAGACTTCCAGCCGAATTCAGATTGGTGCCCCCCAGCTCTGGCGAGTCACCTCCCGGGCTCCGGCTGGCTGCTCCGCCGCGCCTTCGGAAGACGCGGGCCTTTGCCAGCGTGCTTAGCCAACTTGACGGGTCGGGCTGCCAAGCACTCAGAACGTGCCACATGATAGGAAGGATGCAGAACACGCCTATCGGCCGTGTCAGCGGCAGCAGGAAAGCGAAGAAACATGCCAAACCACGATTGCTGACTTCCAAGGCCCACCACAACCCCACCACCAGCAAGAGGAAAAGACTTTCGCTGTAAAGGAACTGATGGAATAGGGACCCCGGGTAGGTAACGAGGAAGATCAGCGCCCACTTAGCAACGCCTTCTCCCCACCGCTGCCGAACGGCCTTATAGAGGGCAATCCAAGCCGCTAAGGACAGACCATTCGCGAGTAGAAGCCCAACGAGCAGGCCGCTTATGTGAGTCACACACGAGCCCCAGCCGATCAACAACGGCCACAATGGATAAAACGCGCACGCGGGGGTCCCCGATTCGTAGCCGCGAGTGCTGAGTTCCAGGTAATAATAGCCGTCGTACGCGGTGAAGTGACTTCCGAAGACTGGTGGGCCCTCTCCTGGCCAATAGACTACCTGCGGAGAGGAGTAGAGATGTCCCCATAGACACACTCCAACCAGCAGTGTCGCCCAATACCCC
This sequence comes from Verrucomicrobiota bacterium, assembly GCA_037130375.1. Taxonomy (GTDB): domain Bacteria; phylum Verrucomicrobiota; class Verrucomicrobiia; order Limisphaerales; family UBA8199; genus JAPLUA01. Next base: position 2,134 of record JBAXTC010000603.1, read on the forward strand.
AGTTTGAATGCGGCTGCCCAAAGCAACATCCTGCGCTCTGAAGCACGTCGAGACGAGTTGGCAGGCACTCCGCCTCTTGGCTTGCTCCCCACGAACTGCCAACGTGCGAACATATAGGCCCGGCTTGCTGATCCGACTAGGCTAGCGTCACAGGCATGGCTGCCGCCGGGCTCTGCGCCTGGCGCCCCCGCCTCCACTGCGAGAGCAACGCCGCGTAACTCCCAATCAAGAGGTACGCCAGCACGGCCTTCATAATATTGTCCGCCGCATGCGGGGAGAGGTGGAGCACGGCGGTGAGACTCCCCATGCAGCCGCAGAGACCGTGCCAGCCGATCAACAAGAGACCCGCCCGGTAGGCGAGGAAATTCGTGGAGATCCAAGCGACCGCCAGCAGGCTTAGCCGCCGCCTTTCGGTAAATAGGCAGAAGAGGGCGATGAGAAGCTCAGCCAAGCCCACCACCAGCATGAGCTGCCGGAACGGTATTCCTATGAGGGGGTCTGCGGTATCCAGAGCGCCGGAAGAGCCAAAGGCAGCAAGGACTTTGGCCAACCCCGTCGTTGCTAGCATTGCACCCGCCGCTTCCAAAAACCAACCCTGTGCTCGTCTGGCGGCCTTCGGTTTCTGGTTGCTGTGCATATTCTCGCTGTTACTTGGCTGAGCGCCCATTCCCACCCCACCAATCGTTCTCTGCGCGTTCCGGGCCTAATGTGAAAGTATAGTGGCAGTTGTCCCTGCGACCTGTCGCCACGCGCTCTCCCGAGCCCCGCCGGGGAGAAATCTCGAGCGCTCGGCTCAGCCCACCAGGTTGCAAGGCTGCTGCATTACTCACTCAGCCGAGCTATTTTGCTCACGAAGCGCGACATGTTCTAACGCCCATTGCTTTGAGGCAGTGTTTACAACGGTCTGTCCAGCGATGTGAGAGTAGGATAAGCTTCATTTTTGGCCCCGCTTCGCCGGCTTCGGAACAGACGATTGAACGGATTGTTTAACACAGCAGCCAAAGCTCCTGCGCCCCCGCCGGATAATGAAGGCATGATCCCAAAAGCATCCGGCTTCTCCCTATCCACGAGGGCGGGAACGGACGGAGCGCTCCCCCGTCTGCAGCGCCGGACGGTCGGTAAACTACACTTCATGAAGGGAGTCGTGCCTGTGCCCTCACGCTGGTGGTGGACAGAGCTTTGCGTATTTCCTCGTCAGCCACCCGTAGTTAGAGCCGAGATAAAGAACATTGATGCAGGCCCCACCCACACACGTTCCTGAGAAGTTCATCAAAGTGTCACCCTGCGTGGGGATCGAACTCAGGCAATTGTAAGCGGTGCTACAGTAGCAGAATGCTTGGAGTCCATCAACCGTGATCTGGTACCCGCACGACCCGTTCTCGTTTCCAGGGACTGGGCCAGAAGACGTACAAGTGAGGCAATTCGGCAGCGACGATGACGAGGGCCACATGTTCATGCAGTCGGTCACGGCCACGCCGATACCGATACTCGCTAACATGACTAAACATACCATACTCCTAACATAACGTATTCTCATATAATCTCTATTCAATTGTAGTTTGAGGTTTCTTGTACAGCAAAACGTAAAGAAATATTATCCCCAGGGCCAAGAGTACACCAAGCATTAAAAAACGAGGCCTGGTGCTGCCGGGGAGAGGAAAAACAATTGGCTGCTCGGTGAGGGACCGCCTAACGGCCTCCGCGAATTCTGGAAGGCGGGTGAGTTCGCTTTGCTCAAGAAACCGGTTCGTGGCAAAGTAGTGGACTAGAACTGAGCCATTTGTGGTACTTATCCGTCCGTCGACGACGGACGCGATTCCCTTGATGCTTGGCTGCGGAATTGGTGCGGCCGGGGCGTGCTCGAACCGCCGCGCTTCAATTGCGAAGCGATGTATTCTCTCAAGCTTTGAGTTCGAAACCCAGAATACCTCAAGCGTAGATCGCTTGGGCAACTTACAGCCGGAAAATACCTCATAGTCAAGAACATGAAACACAATATTCGTAAAACCTTTGTCGAAGGGAGGAGGACGACGTTGCAACTTAACCAGCTGGCCACCCAAGATTGACCTCAAGAATCCGTCGTCTATACAGACGAGTTCCTTCGGCAGCCCAGTTTCACCATCCACCGTCCGCAGGCAGTTGAGATAGTACATTGTGAAGGCTGGCAACGGACTGCCTCCGGCAACATTTAAGGCAACAGGAGCCAGAATTCGCTGGTCGTCTTCCCTCTTAAGGTATGACGCTGACAAGTAAGTAAGCCAGATAGGTCCGAGTTCTGTGGCCACCAGGCAACTTGGCACCGTGTTCGTCATTACGATGCCCACTGAGGTGTTCGGGACCGGGTAGCCTTTCTCAACGAGCTTTCTCTGCTCGGTAGTATAGTCCGCCGCGATAAACACCCCTTCATCGCTGCCCACGGCTGAGACCGCGTCGGCGATTGCTTCGTTGGCCGTCGCCTGACGGCGCTGCTGGCTTGAAATGGACCAAGCCCCCCCCTCAGAACGAGCAATAAAGCTGTACGTCGCATGCCTGGGAGCAAAGCCAAACTGTTGGTGTTCGACGGTTCCCTCGACAACAAAAGAATTTGCTTCCACAGCACTAGCCCCAGAGACAAGGAAGAGCACCGCTGTAAGCGAAGTGGCTGCTCTACGTGCGAGGCGCCGACGCAACGTTCCGTAGACGCCGCTTTCCCCATCTCCAGCCCTTTGCGCTCCGAGCCGAGTCGTTCCCCCCGTGAGCTCTTTGGCCCACGCCTTCTCGAGCATTGGAATTGTGCATACCATAACAATGTTGAGATTAAAGAATTAAACACGACCTGCAAGCTTGCTGGCGGTACATAAACCGTACATTGCTCAACACG
>JBAXTC010000604.1:0-4989 GCA_037130375.1 Verrucomicrobiota bacterium
AAACGTTGGGCTATTGTCGGCCCATCCCTCCGGGATGAGGATGGTCAAATCCTAGTGGCATTGGACATTCCTGTCCGGTTCGGGGTTGACTGATCTCCGGGAGCGGGCAAAAATGTCCGCGATCCAATTACCCAGGGTGGTGGTTTTGGAAGAATCTAAGATGCGCACTGAAGTTCCCTCCACTCCATTTCCGCATTGCGTTTCGGTCCGGCCTCGACGATAACTCTCGCATGTTGGCCAAGGTCTTTTCTGCCGCCGTCAATGGCATCGAGGCGTACCCGGTCGAAGTCGAGGTTAATGCCGGGTACGGCGACACCATGTCGATGACTTGCGCCGGGGCAACGCTGGCGCTCAACCTGTTCGTCGCACCCACCGTTGCGGCGGACAGGACCGCCACCTCCGCCGCTTGCGCTCAGAACCTCGCCCCCCTAATTGACCCAGCCAAACTGGCCACGCTCGGAAAGCGCGGTGCCAACCCTCGCGTCCAGAAGGCTGTTTACTGGCTGCTATTACTCTGCGGCGCGGTAGAACTTAGCAGCGCTGGCGGCAGGTACCACGTAGGGGCTGATGCTCGTGACGTCGCTCCACGGGCCGAGGGGTTTGTCCGCGGATTGCAATTCGCCCAGGAAGTTGATCACCACTCCGGTCCCGTCACGATCAATGGCCACCTTATGGCCCACGGGCTCTCCGCAATTGGCTATCTTCTCTCGCATCACCGGCGTCAGGAACTTGATCATCTCGATATTGGTCGTATAAGAATTCGTATCAGTGAAGTTCCAGTTAGCAGGATTGACGCTGTTATTCGTGGGAGCGGCGCTGGGCGAGGCGAATATGCGCGCGGCGCCGACGGCATAACCGCGTGATTTATCGGCACACGACCCGGGCGTGACTTCGGGATCAATATCGGTCGTCACGATGGAAATGGTGTTGTCCGTGTTCCGGTAGATCTCGAACGTGCGGAACTCCTGCGTGAAGTCTCTTAAGGAGGGGCATTCCACCTCCCAGAAGTCGTATTCCGGGTCATTATAAATGGATAGCTGTTGTTTCACATTGTTTCGATGCATATGTCCCGCGACCCAGAGGATGAGATTGGGATAGTGATGAAGTGTGGCCAGCAGATTCGACGCGGTTATGACAGAATTGGTGCTCTTCGGCATGCCGATCAGCTCAATCGGCATGTGCGCCGCGATGATCATGAGCTTCTCTTGGGCCTGCCCCCTGTCAAGTTCACCGACGAGCCAATTCAACTGATTGGTATTGAGACATCCCTGCCCGTTGGGAAAATCAAGATTCTGGTCGGTCATGGTATCGTCGAGCACAATGATCTTGAGCGGCAGATTTGCCTTCGGCTCAAAGCTGTAGCAGGCTAAATTGTTGGTGACGTTCCACTGGCTGAAACCGTGGCCCACCGGCTTTGATGTAGTGGTGAAGAACTCCTTCATGAAGTTGGTGGTATCGAGGTAATAGCGGTTCGTATCGGGCGCAACCATCGGAGCGTTCGTGAAGCCGGTCACGGGATCAATAAAGTTTGTGACGCTCGCTGTTTTCGGTGGAAAGGAAGAAGCAGCGCTCCCTACCGCCCGCTCATACCTCCTGAGGCCCGCCGGAGCCCCACCGGAAGTGTTTGTCTCAAGTGCGTGCCCAAGTGGCCGATAGCACACGGGAACTGTTGCAGCCCTGGCTGTCACTGATATGTCTTTATAGGCCGCCCTGAACAATGCCCCGAATTGCACCATTGGGTTGAAGCAAAGCACATGACAAAAAGAGTCCATTCTCGAGGACCCGCGACGGTTCAGCACCAGCCATCAGACACCGCGGGTATCCGGACCACCACAATATCCGCCGAGGGCCGAATCTATTTCCTGAACGACCAAGGAGTCATGAACGTGGTGACGGCCGGGCCGGAGTTCATCCGTGTGGCCCGGAACGCAATTGGCGAGAAGTGTTTTGCCTCGCCCGCCATCAGCCAGGGACAGTTGTTCCTGCGCGGAGAGCATCACCTGTTCTGTATCACGGCGGGGAACCCCCGCCCATGAATTCAAGGTGCGTCTGCCTGCCCCAAGCCGTGCAGGCATATGGGGATCGCGGGCACGCGGCAAAATGACACGGAAGATCCCGTTCGGCAGCGCCGCACCGACGCAGATTGTGCCGTGCTAGCCAAGGCCGCCATAAATACCCGGTCCCCGGCACCAGCCTGCTTAAAGGATCGCCCCATGGAATGGATGCAACGGCGACGGCGAAACGGCGGACAGATTGTCTGAAAGCCTCCAAGCCAACTTCAGTCATAAGACCGACACTGGCGTCGAGAGACGCCGCATATTCGTATGTCTTGGATGGGTGAATTAGAAAGTGACTTCGATCCCAAGCTCCTTCGCTTCGTTGATGATTTGGCCGGCAAGATAAGGGTCTGGAGCGGTGTAGACGGCTGGGCCTTTATTCTCGTTAAGGGGGCTCTTCAGGATTAGCAAGGCAACGACGGTCTTCCCCCCGCCCGTATTCATCCTGATGACGATGTCTTTCTCAGCCCTGCGGTCAAACCACTGATTCCAGACCTCAGTCTGAACATCGCGAGGATACTGATACCGTGGATTCTTATTTGGCAGCGCCGCGAACAGTTCTCGCGGGTGAAGAATCGTGTCGACGGCGTTTCCGGACGCCAGTTTTGAAAAGTTCATCGCCATGGTCGGCAGTTTATCTTTAATTTGTGGTGTTATGAACCACTTTTGCTATCGGCGTGCCCGTTAAAAGCTCGGCAAGAGGAATTGCCGGCCCTAATTTGTGGGTCGCCGAGGGCATCTCATATCCTGCGTTAGGCCCTGGGCCGTCGTTAATAGACAAATCGAACGGGCTTGACTCAGAAAGCGTTGCCGTAGCTGTGGGTGGGTGTCGGGCTAACGCTGGGGGTGGCCATCGACCATTCGCTTGTCCTCCTCGGACAAGATGCCAGCGGAGTGGAGCTTGCGGGCCAAGTCGATCTGACGAGCGCCGATCTTGTCGTTTTTGGACTCGTTCACCTTGAGCGGAAGCAACTCCAGATTTGCGATGCAATTATCCAGTTCCGGAGCGACTGCCCGCGGGATGATGTGGTCAACAGAGAGTTGGTCGCCAGCGTAAGGGTGTCACCGGGCACTGGCTGCTCGACACACAAAGAGCGAACAGCGGGCTCGCGTGGCGGCGACATAGAGCAAAGCGCGTTTTTGACGGAAGCGCTCGGAGGTTTCGTCCACCGCATCCATCTCATCAAGTTTTCCAGCCAAGATTACGTGATCGAATTCCAAACCTTTGACGCGATGAACGGTGGCCAGGCGCAGACCGGGCGTGGCCGAGTCTTCCGGCTTGCCCGGTTCGATCTGGTGGAAGGCAGGACAAACGCGCTTGAGATATTTTTGATATTCGTCCAGTTCCCGGTGGGTGCCCGCGACGACGCAAATGGATTCGGGTTTGGCCTGGTCGCTGGCCATGAGCTGTTTGACGTGCTCCGAAATGGCTTCAGCCAAGGCGGTTTCATTGGCGCAGGTCTTGAGAACCGGCGGTTCACCATGCACCAATGAGCGCACGCCCTGGTCATCGTCCGTCCCGGCGTCCAAGTCGTCAAACGACAAGCCCCGGAGCAGGCCGGTGGCCCAATTCTTCAGTTCCTCCGTGGTGCGGTAATTGATCCGGAGTTTACGGCTGCGCCCACGAATCTCGATGCCACATCGCGACAGGACGACCTGATGTCCGTAAATACGGCGACCGCGACCACGCCGGATCATTTCGGTGAGCAGGATGCCGCACTCGATGGTCTTACCGAGGCCGACGGCGTCGGCGATGAGGATGCGCTGTCTCGGTTGCTGGAGCGCGAGGCGGGCCGGGTCTAACTGGTAGGGCAGCAAATCCATCGCACCGCGGTGGCCGAGGGTCAAACGGGCGTCCGGAGGCACACTTTGGCGCAGGAGCGCTTCCAGGAACAACCGCGTGTCGCGATAAAAAGGGGACGAATCGTGGGCCGGGACGGTGGTTTTCGGGTCAACCAACTGGATTGGCTCGTCGAGTTCCTCGACACGATCAATGAACGCGGCCTCGCGGTTGCGGACGAGCGGGGACAGGCCCGTCACGGTAAGCAGATGGGCGCCGGAGGGAGTGAGGTCCACCCGGCGAACGAGCCACTCCTCGTCGCGCGCGATGATCCGGCTGCCTGGCGCGAGGGAGCTAATCATGGCGGGCAGGATGGGCTGATGGAGGTGTCACTGTAACCCTCGTGACTCCCGTATTCAAAACCCGAGTTGCCGTTATTTTGGGAGACCGCATTATCGTATCATTGTGCATCGCGGTGATGAGTGGAAGACGAAAATAGTTTGTGGTATGTGCTCAATGGTCAGTCGTTTTCTTTGCGTGTTCTGGAGGTGCTTAAAAACGAGTGAACAGCTTTGAACTTGTTGCAGGGTAGTGTTGTAGAGATTGCAATTCTCGACGGGAATATCGCATTAAAGACTTGATTCTATTGGTTAGAGTGGAGTTGGAGCGGGTGATGGGAATCGAACCCACGTGACCAGCTTGGAAGGCTGGAGCTCTACCATTGAGCTACACCCGCACTGACGAAAGTATTAACGAACGATTTGGCATTGTCAACGGTGTTTACGGCCACCCGGATGGCGAGGCGATTACAAGGAGACCGATGGGCAGCGCCAGAAAGGGGGCCGTTCCCAATGAGACTTCCCCGAATTTTGTACGCGCATTGCCCCCCATGAACCGATGAGGTTCATGGGCAGACTTGCTTAGCAAAAACAGGGGCCATGTCTGAGCGTCGCAATGACCTGGCGCGAGGAGATATTATGGAGTGCGCCGGCAGAGCGCTTAGCGGCGACGGCGCTTTGGCTCCCGGCGTAGCCAATTCCGTACTTATTGAGGCGATTACTTGCGCGGGTCGCAGCGCGAACGGCTTCACCGCGTGCAGCCCATAATACACGGAGCCCGTGCCCAATCCCAATCCTGAAAGGATTAGATCAC
>JBAXTC010000605.1:0-4982 GCA_037130375.1 Verrucomicrobiota bacterium
AGCAACGCGGACACCAACCGGCCTGTGAGTGTGGCCAGCAACGTCGTGTCCGTGGTGGCGGGACAATACCACTCCCTATTTGTGAAAGCCGACGGCACATTGTGGGCGGTGGGCTACAACAGCCAGGGCCAGTTGGGCAACGGGAGCGCCACCGCCACCAACCGACCCGTGAGTGTGGCCAGCAACGTCGTGTCCGTGGCGGCGGGACAGGAACACTCCCTATTTGTGAAGGCGGACGGCACCTCGTGGGCGATGGGCTGTAACGACACCGGCCAGTTGGGCAACGGGACCAACATCGCCACCAATCGCCCCGTGAGTGTGGCGAGCAACGCCGTGGCCGTGGCAGCGGGACAGTACCACTCCCTGTTTGTGAAAGCCGACGGAACCTTGTGGGCGATGGGCGGCAACATCCAGGGCCAGTTGGGCAACGGGAGCAACACCGGCACCAACCGGCCCGTAGTGGTGTCCGGCTTGCTAGTGGCCAGCCTGGGGGCAATCCCCCTGGCCTACTATTCCCTCGCCGTGGCGGCGATGGCCCCGCAGGCGGCCATGCTCGCCAGCCAGACGGTCATGGCCGGCCAACCGTTCACCTTCAGCCTGAACGTGACCAACGGCGACGGGCCGTTCACCTACCAGTGGCAGTTCAACGGCACTAACATCAGCGGGGCCACCAATGCCAGTTACTCCGTGGCCAGCGCCACGTTTAGCGACGCCGGCACTTACGCCGGCATGGCCACCGGCGTGGCAGGCACCGCCACCCAGAGCGCCACGCTGACGGTTACCCTGCCGCCACCGGACATCACGACCGTGCCGGCGGGCGGCCTGGCGGCCCTCGGCCAGCCCGCTTCCCTGAGCGTCACCGCCCCGGAGGCCGGCGCGGGCTATCAGTGGTTCAAAGACGGGGTGATGCTGGTCGGCCAGACCAATAGCACGCTGGAGATTGATTCGTTCCGGTTCACCGACGGCGGCAGCTACCAGGTCGCCGCCAGCCTGGGCGGCAGCCTGGGCATCAGCCGGCCCGCCTTTCTGAGCCTGCCCGGCGCACCGCTGCGGGCGTGGGGTTACAACAGTCGCGGCCAGTTGGGCAACGGGAGCACCACCGCCACCAACCTGCCCGTGGGTGTGGCGAGCAGTGCCGTGGCCGTAGCGGGAGGGTTTGACCACTCCCTGTTTGTCAAAACCAACGGCTCCTTGTGGGCGATGGGCGGCAACCAATACGGCCAGTTGGGCAACGGGAGCAACACCGCCACCAACCTGCCCGTGAGCGTGGCGAGTAATACCGTTGCCGCAACGGCGGGCTATTTCCACTCCCTATTTGTGCAAGCCGACGGCACCTTGTGGGCCATGGGCCGCAACGACTTTGGCCAGTTGGGCAACGGGAGCAACACCAACACCAACCGGCCCGTGAGCGTGGCCAGCAACGTGGTGGTGGTGGGAGCGGGGGCTTTTCACTCCCTATTTGTGCAGGCCGACGGCACCTTGTGGGCCATGGGCCGCAACGAGTTTGGCCAGTTGGGCGACGGGAGCACCAACAACGCCAACCGCCCCGTGAGTGTGGCCAGCAACGTCGTAGCCGTGGCGGCGTCTTACCATTCCCTGTTTGTGAAAGCCGACGGTACCTTGTGGGCGGTGGGCTACAACGGCTACGGCCAGTTGGGCAACGGGAGCACCAACAACGCCAACCGGCCCGTGAGTGTAGCCAGCAACGTCGTGGCCGTGGCGACGGGGAACGACCATTCCCTGTTTGTGCGGACCGACGGCACTTTGTGGGCCATGGGCCGCAACAGCTATGGCCAGTTGGGCGACGGGAGCACCAACAACGCCAACCGGCCCGTGAGTGTAGGCAGCAACGTTGTGGCCGTGGCGGCGGGGGGTTACCGCTCCATGTTTGTGAAAGCCGACGGCACCTTGTGGGCGATGGGCACCAACGGCTACGGCCAGTTGGGCATCGGCAGCACCCCAGTCAGCACCAACCGGCCCACACTGGTGTCCGGCTTGCTGGTGGCCAGTCTGGGGACGGTACCGGAGGGCAACCATTCCCTCGCTGTGGCGGTGGTGGCTCCGCAGGCGGCCACCCTCGCCAGCCAGACCGTCACGGTGCGCCAGCCGTTCACCTTCAGCCTGAACGTGACCAACGGCGACGGGCCGTTCACCTACCAATGGCAGCTCAACGGCACCAACATTAGCGATGCCACCAACGCCAGTTATTCCGTAGCCAGCGCCGCCTTGACGGACGCCGGCACTTACACCGCCATCGCCACCGGAGCCATCGGCGGCACTGGCAGCCGAAGCGCCACGCTGACGGTCAACCCGGGAGCGCTTACCTCGGCCAGCGTCACCCTGGGCAACCTCGCGCAGACCTATAACGGCGCCGCCCGCAGCGTCACGGCTAACACCACGCCCGCCGGCGTCGCGGTCAGCCTGACCTACGACGGCAGCGCTTCCGCCCCGGTCAATGCCGGGAATTACACCGTGGTGGCCACCGTCACCAGCGCCGGCTACATCGGCGGCGCGACCAACACGCTGGTCATCGACAAGGCGGCCCAAGCCATCACCATCCAGCCAATCTCCAGCACCATCCCGCTCAACCAGTTCATCAATCCCATCCCCGTAGTGGCCTCGGCCAGTTCAGGCCTGCCCGTGACCCTGGCGCTGGATGCGGGGAGCGCGGCGACACTCAATGGGGACAATACCCTGAGCAACATTGGCCAGGTCGGCACCGTCACCCTCCGCGCCAACCAGCCCGGCAACAGCAATTACCTGGCGGCCACGGAAGCAGTGCTGACGCTCGACGTCACCAAGGGCAACCAGACAATCACCTTCAACAGCCTGGCCGACCAGGTGGCGACCAATGCGCCGGTCACCCTCGGTGCCACGGCCAGCAGCGGCCTGGATGTGACTTACTCGGTGGTGAGCGGCCCGGCCACCGTGAGCGGCAACACCTTGACCCTGACTGGCGCCGGCCAGGTTACGGTGGCCGCCAGCCAGCCGGGCAACGGCACTTACAACGCCGCCAGCCCGGTGAACCAGAGCTTCACGGTGACGCTCGCGCCGCAAGCCATCACCTTCGGTTCCCTGGCCGCCAAGACTTATGGCGATGCCCCGTTTGCCCTGACGGGCAGCGCCAGCAGCAGCTTGACGGTAAGCTACGATTCTGCGGACACCAACGTGGTGGCGATCAGCGGCGGCACGGTGACTCTTGTGGGTGTCGGCACCGCCACGATCACCGCCAGCCAGCCCGGCAATGATTTCTACGAAGCGGCCACCAATGTCAGCCAGACGCTCACCGTCAACCATGCCACGCCGAGCGTGACCCTCTGGCCGACGGCCAGCGCCATCACCGTGGGCCAGGCCCTGAGCAGTTCCAGCCTGAGCGGCGGCGCGGCTTCCGTGCCCGGCGGGTTTGCCTTTGCCGCGCCGGCGACCGTTCCGCCCGTGGGAACCAACGCGCAATCCGTGGTGTTCACCCCCACGGCCGCGACCAACTACCTCTCCGTGACCGGCTCAGTGGACGTCGTGGTCAATGCCAGCGTGCAAGTGACTCACACGGCGATCAACACCGGACTCTGGAGCGATCCGAACACCTGGTCCGATGGCGTCGTGCCCGCCGCCGGGGACAATGTGGTCATCCCCGCCGGCCTTACCGTGACCTTGGACGCGGATACGGCCGCGATCGGCAACCTGACCATCGGCGGCACGCTCACCGTGCCCGCCTCGCAGACCCTCACGCTGAGCGGCAACTTCACCAACAGCGGCACCTTCAATCCCGGCACCGGCACGGTCCTCCTGACCGGCAGCTCCAACCGTGTGCTGGCCGCCACCGACCCCGGCACGCTCACCTTCTACAAGCTGACGGAGAACAAGGATCCGGCCTCGGCGACGGTCACCGCCACCAGCAAGCTCAAGGCGACCAAGAAGCTCACGATCACCAAGGGCAAGCTGGTCAGTGCCAGCGAGTATGGCGACGTCCTCATCGAGACCGAAGGCACGCTCGAGTTGACCAGCGACATCACCATTGCCGGCGACCTGGTGATCCAGGGCAATGGCACGCTGACCACGTTCAACAACAAGATCACCTTTGACGGCGGGATCGAGCAGCATCTGACGCTGAATAACCTGGTCCAGTTCTACGACCTGACCGTGACGGCCGGCACCACGTTGATTGAGACCGAGACGAGCGACAGCGTGTATGTCCAGGGCACGCTGCTCAACCAGGGCGTCATCCGCAAGACCCAACCGGTGACCGGGGTGAGCAGCTATTACTTCGGCCTGGCCGGGAACTCCGGCGCGGGTTTGGAGATTGACGTGACCGGTTTGACTGGAGCCAGTCCGCTCAGCGCCATCCAGGTGGACCGGGTGGATGCCAATCCTCCGAACGCCCCGGGCACGAACGTCACGGGGATCTACTGGACCATCACGCCGACGGGCAACGACTTCCTGGCCACCTTGATCCTGCCGCAGAACGGGTTGGACGATCCGCAGGTGTGCCGCTACCGCAACTCGGCCTGGGATTGGGCGCGCAGCGGGTTCGACGACACGACCGTGACGCGGACGGACCTGGCCGCGTTCGGTGAGTTTGCGGTGTTCAACCATCCGCAGCCGATCACCGCCACGGTTGTGCTCGGCAACCTGAGCCAGAGCTATGACGGCACGCCCAAGTCCGTCTCCGTGACCACGGCCCCGACCAACCTGGCGGTGAGCGTGACTTACGACGGCAGCGCCAGCCCGCCGGTCAATATGGGCAGTTACACAGTGATTGGCACCATCAATGATGCCATCTACACCGGCAGTGCCACGAACACGCTGGTCATCGGCAAGGCCGCCGCCACCGTCACCCTGGGCAACCTCACCCAAACTTACAACGGCGCGGCCCGCAGCGTCACGGTCGCCACCGCGCCGGTGGTTCTGCCGGTCAACGTGACCTACGACGGCAGCGCCAGCGCGCCGACCAACGCCGGCAGCTACACCGTCATCGGCACGAT
>JBAXTC010000606.1:0-4975 GCA_037130375.1 Verrucomicrobiota bacterium
CTATCAAAGCGTCAACCAGATGGAGGGATGGTTCGCGCGGACGGACCTGAATTTGATGTTGAACCTGGAGCAACTCACCGAGACTCGGCTCTTGAGCGGGATGGACTTCCTGGAACAGAACGATCCGGAGGCGTTACAGCGAGCCATCTTCCAAGCGGTGCAGGCGCGCTATCGGTTGCGCAATTCCGGGGTGATTTATGATGTCACCAACACTTATCTCTATGGTAAGAAATGCGCCCTGGGCAAGTTGGGGCATGACAAAGCCGGGGTGGAAGGCCGACCGCTGATTCAAATCGGCTTGGGTGTCACGCAGGACGAAGGCATTCCTGTGTTCCACAAGACCTTTGATGGCAATATTGCCGACGCCCGAACGCTACAGGATTTGATCACAACCTTTCGTCGCTACGACTTGAAACCGGGCACGATCATTTATGACCGGGGCATTACTTCGGGGAAGAATGTGGCTGATATTCAGGCACTTAACTGGCAGACCATTGCCGGGGTTCCGCTCACGGAGCCGGTGCAAATGTTTTGGAGACCCGCCCTGCAACAGTCCTCCTCCCTCCCGTTGGCGCATCGGGTCAAATTAAACAAGACCACCTTTTATGTCACCACGCGCCCCTACCGGCTCAACCAAGCTCAAGGCACGTTATACCTGTGCTTTAACGCCCGGCAACAGGTCGATTTGCGCGACTGGCGGCGGGAGGAACTCGTGCAGGCCCAGCAACGATTACAGGCAGGCAAAACGATTAAGACCGGCTTGCAGAAGTACTTTGATCGGCGAGGCAAACTCAAAACCACGCTGTTGGCTCAAACCGAGGAGTTTGATGGCTACTCCTGTATTTTCTCCACCCACCCATGGCCCAAAGAGCAACTGGTGCACCTCTATTTTGACAAAGACCTCGTTGAGAAAGCCTTCCGTGCCCTCAAAAGCGTGATCAAACTTCAACCGATCCGGCACTGGCTAGCACAGCGGGTCATTGCCCATGTCTTTATCTGTTATCTGGCCTATCTGCTGCTGTCCTTACTGAAGTTCCGCCTCAAAGCGTTGGCGATCTCTCCCGAGGCCGCACTCCAGGAACTCGATACGATGTACAAAGTCTACCTCCGGGATGCAAAAAAGGGATTCAAAATCTCCCGCGTAGTCGCACTCACGAAACAACAGGAAAATATCCTCAAGGCCATTGACCGAAGGCTTCTATCCTCAGAAAACTGATGTAGTGAGTATTTTTGGCCTGGAATTAAGGCCCAAGGGCTGGGGGGAGAAGGACGTTTATATGTAATGCTTACTATCTAATTACTATACATTAGCACAATGCATCTATCGGCTATGCGACTTTCCAGAATCGGGGGTTTTCGGCCAGGCACTAAATAAGGGCATCTGCATGTTGCAGACGTCGAAGATAGGTGATCTCAAAACCACAGAGGCGATCAGCTCATGGAAAGCCGCGATCAAATTTGCCAAGAACCCTGACGCCATGAAAAGGCGGGTGGCAAAAGAGATCGAAAGCACGGTTTCAGCGTTCTACTCCGTTCTGGAGTCGCACTACAAGAACTTTTCCACACTCGAGAACTCGTACGCTGAGCATGTTTCTCGCTTTCTGAAACTTGAAAATGCACTCGCGCTCGCCTTGGAACTTTCCCCAACGAACCCAGATGTATGCACAACTGGAATCAACCTGTGTGAGGCGGTCCTTTCGGCGGCGACTAGCGCGGGCACGAGTAACGCAACTGCGGCCCTTCTAAAGAAGGATTGGGAAGGCGCGTTGTCATCAGCCCTGGGAGGCTTTAGTGCGGCTTCGGCTATCCGAAAACCCGTTGAAAAGCTAAAGCTCAAATACCAGAGAGGGCTAGCGGCAATCGACCCGAATTACAAGATCCCTCAAGACCAAAGCGTGGAGTTGGACAAATCGAGTGTGGAGGGGTTGAAGCAATCTCTCGTTCAAATCCTGGAACTGCCTAAGGGAAGCATGCTTCAACAAATTTGGAATGTGTCGGAACGGACAGCGGAACGTGATCGCCTGTTGTTCCCGAAAACCCATTCTGACCCAAGTGTTCGAGCACAGTTGCAGGAGGCCTTGAGTTTCTTGGGAATGCAATCATCTCCGGAAGAGTGCTTGCTGTTTGAACCAAAGACAAACTTTGCCGTGACGATGGGTTCCATTGGCTGGGGTGCAAAAGGTATCACGGTATTCAAGAGGGTCATTTCGCCCGAAAAGAAGGTTGTGATTCAAAGAACGGACATCACAGAGTTTGAGCACGTTCCACCCGGCCGTCTGAGAACCCCCGAAGCTCCTAGAGTTATTTGGAGGAATCAGTTTGGTGTAAAGCAATCAGAGCAGATCAGGTCGGAGTTCTTTAAGACAGATCAACGGATACAAAAACTGTTCGAGTTTCTTCGCGCGTGGAGAAGTGTTGCGGATTAAAGCTTATTGGGAGCTGATAGGATACTATGCCACAATCGAATTATACCGGCGTTTGCGTGGTGAAAACACCATCAGGCAAGATTCTTTCGGTTCAGGTGAAAGATATTCATGGAAACAGCATCCCGCTTCCGCCAAGAGTTTATCGCACACGCCGCATCAAACCACCGCTTGAATTACTGCCTGTGAGCGATGTAGGCAACAAATAACACTGAGAATGACACTCATAGACATCGTCCAATTCCACGGCAACGACCAAGAATTCGTCTGGAAGTTTCCATCCGAGAATTTGCGCCTCGGCACGCAGCTTGTGGTCAAGCCTGCTCAAGTTGCGTTTTTTGTTCACTGCGGCAGGATATGTGATGAGGTTAAGGAGGGAACCCTCACACTCAAGACCGGCAATATTCCGTTATTGACGGCGCTGACTGCGATGCCGTTCGGAGGTGACTCGCCTTTTCAGGCTGAGGTATGGTTTGTCAATCTGATCAGCAAACTGGATAATCTCTGGGGCACTATCCGGCCAATCCAGTTGGAGGATCCGAAATACGGCTTGGTTGTGTCTGTGCGGGCGTTCGGACAGTTCGGTTTTCGAATCGCGGAACCGCGCAAGTTTCTGGAGGGCATCGTGGGCACAGCCAAGGTATTCACGGCCGAGCAGGTGGTGGAGTATTTCAAAGGTGTGCTGTTGCAAGCCGTGAACGTTCACTTGGGGAAGGCGTTCATGCAGGAGCGCGTTTCGGTTTTGGAGGCGGCGATGCACCTGGACGCGTTGGCGCAGCAGTGCGGCCAGGCTATCCAGAAGGAGTTCAGCCGTTTCGGCGTGGAACTGGTGAATTTCTTTTTCCATTCCATCAACATCCCTGACGAGGATGCGAGCTATCAACGGCTCAAGATCATCAAGGAGAAGGCGGCAGAGCTGAACGTGTTGGGAAAGGACATCTATCAATACGACCGCAGCATGGAAGTGCTCAAGACGGCGGCGGCGAACGAGGGCGCGGGTGCGGGCTTGATGCAAGCCGGTGTCGGACTGGCTGTGGGCACGGGGATCGGGCAGCAAATGGTGCAACAGGTCGGGCTGTTAGTGACGAAACTGCCGGATGGCGGCACGCCGCCGCCGGTGCCTCAGGCACCGCCATTACAGTTCAATGTAGCCGCGAACGGCCAGTCCACGGGACCTTTTCTCGTGGTGGTGCTGCAACAGATGATGCGGGTGGGAGCTTTCGGCGTGACGACACTTGTCTGGCGCCAGGGCATGGCGGGCTGGCAGGCGGCCGGCACTGTGCCCGATTTGGTCGAGCTCTTTGCGCCACCGACGGCGACAGCACCTCCGCCGGTTCCGCCGGGTTCTTAGCCCTGCTATGAAGATCATCCTGACTGTAGTTTACACCCTGGCGGCGGCATTGGTCCTTCTTTGCGGCTTGTTTTATCCTGGCGTTGCACGATGGTCGTACCTGGGAGCGGGTGCGTGCGCGCTGTACGGGGTTCTTTCGCTGGTCGTGGCGGTGCGGCCCATGGCGGATGCTGGGAAAATCGCGGCGTGGTGCTGGCACGGGTTGAGCATTTTGATGACGGTGGCCCTGTTGCTCGCTTACGTCTTGCGGCAGGAGGCGGGCTGGTTTCTCGTAGCGGTCGGGTTGGCGTTTTTCAGCGTCGCGGTCACGACGGTGTTTTGTCTCGTTTTGAAGCCCGGCGGCGGCATGGTGGACCGCGATGGCTGAGGAGCGGGCAACGGTTATGGAGCGGCAGGTGAGTAGTTGAGGGTCAAACGCGAATACCGTCTTTGCGGCGCAGGTTCGCCACCGCCTCTTCCCCGGGGATGGCCCTAACGGAACCGGAGCGCAGCTCTTGAAGCCGCCGTTGAGCTTCGGGCGCCCAGAGTTGGTGAAGCTGACCGTCTTCCGCAGGGTCCAGGCTCTCAACGAGCCGATCCGCTAACAACGCCCTGGCCTCGATGGGAAGCGCCAGCGCCTCTTCGGCAATTTCCTCAACTTTCATCGGCATTGAGCCAACCTAACACCCGCATCCCGGCTGGCAAGCTGGGTGTTTTTCAGCGCAACCGACCCTGAACCTCTGCGCTCTTCGACCACTGGGTCACGCAAGCCGTTGCTGAACGTCAGGCCGAAGCCCGCTTCCGCCCGCTGGCGGCCAAGGGCAATCCAGCGCGCGGACGGCAACTCCTGGCGGAGATTCAGCGCCGCTTGGCCGGCGCCAAAAGGATCGATGATCAGCAGACGTCAGGCGAGCAGACGCGGGTCGAACGCAAAGGGTTCGGGCTTGCCGAGGGAGATTGTTTTGAAGTCCGGATGCGCTGGGTTTAACAGGTAGTTGAGTTCTCCGGGAATGATCACGCTCGGCAACGCGAGCACCGCCGACCGTGCTGCCCGCGCCCAGGCATCGCCCATCGCCTTGGTGGATGGCGGCGGCGGTTCGGTCTGCCTGACGATGCGCCAGGCTTCCGGCATCAGGAATAAACTCCGTGTTCAATACGACCGAGCAAGGCCTTCCGGCGATGGAGCGTCGCTTTCGAGATGCCCAGCAGGGGGACGAGCTTT
>JBAXTC010000607.1:0-4955 GCA_037130375.1 Verrucomicrobiota bacterium
CTCTCCCCTCAGAAACCGATGGATAGCCGATGATCGGTGATTGGCGAGCAGGATCGTGGCGGAGCATTTGCGGCTTTCCCTTGCAGTGCGCCCGCGTTATGTTGAGGTATGCTGGGTGGACCCGGCGGCAACTATCTGCAAACTATGCAATCCTTAGCAACTGTTTACTAAAGCCCGGGGAGGCCGACCGCATCCTGGCGGGGCATCCGTGGGTTTATCACGGCTCGGTTCTCCGGCTCACCCAACCTGCGGCGGATGGCGAACTGATCCAGCTTAAAGACCATCGCGAGCCTTTTCTGGGGGTCGGGTTCTACAATTCGCGATCCAAGATCAACGTCCGCAGCGGAGAATTACGGCGCAGAAACCGGCTGGTTCTCATTTGACTTATAACCCGGTTGACCCGTGTTATCCACCAGGAGGGCGCGTTGCCAGTTCATCAACTCGGCTTGGTGCTTTTCCCAGTCGTGTGCCAGGTCAGACAACACACTCCGGCTCGCAATCAAGGTCGGATCGATGCCCAACTTGACGGCATGCGCGTCTCGGTGCTTTTGTAACTCGAGGAACCGGCGTTTTTCGCCCTCGCTAGGCCGGCGGCTGATGTAGCGGAGGGCTTTGGGATGGCGTTCCGAGGGAAGACTCAGGCCTTGAGCGACGGCCTTGGCCAGGCCGCCACGACGACGGTCGGAACAGTGCCTCGGGAAAAAGGGATCGATCGGCTGGGAAGCGGCGGCGGCGGCGGCGATGTCCACCAGGGCTTGATGGCTCATGACGAAGAAGGGCGGCTTGTTGGCGGCGGTGGCTTCGGCTTCACGCCACCGCCACAACTCTTGCAAGATGGCCAGCGCCGACCGTTCGAGCAAGTGGCTGCCTTTGACGCGCCAGACGGCGTCGGTGTCCGTTGGTCGCTGCCGGGTGGAGTCCGCGATGAGCCGGGCGCAGGATTCCTGGTGCCAGGCCAGGCGTCCGCGGTTCTCCAGTTCCGATTTGAGGTGATCGGAGAGGGGCTTGAGGTGGTGCGTGTCGTTGCGGGCGTAAAGCTCCATGCGCGGCGTCAAAGGGCGGATTGCCCAATTGGCCTTTTGCGCGCCTTTCTCGAGTTTGACTTTAAGGTAGTGCTCGACCAGGTGGCTGAGACCGAACTGACGCACGCCCAGCAAGCGCGCCGCGAGCATCGTGTCGAAGATGGCCCCGGGCACGAACTCATGGTGTTTGCGCAGCAACCGCAGATCGTAATCCGCTCCATGCATGATAAGTTCGTGACCCGACAGGGCATCGAGCAGCGGGCCGAGGGCGACGCGCGCCAGCGGGTCGATGAGTCTGTCGCCGAAGACGGTGCTGATCTGAATGAGGCAAATCTTTTCCGGGTAAGCATGCAAGCTGTCGGCCTCCGTATCCAGGGCCACCCAGGTGGCCGCGCGGAGGGCCGGCAGAAAGGCCGCGAGCCTTTGTTCCGTGTCAATCACCCGGGGAATATATTTACCCCGGCAGAAAGTGCCATTCTTAAATGAGGAACACGGTTCGGCGCGTTTGGCACCACTGGACCGTTGCTTGTCAAACGCGCCCCCGTCCGGTAGTGTCACGATATGACAAAACCGTGGCTTCTTCTTTCGGCCCTTGTTGGCTGGGGGTTGGCACCCGCTCTGGCGGACACTATTGAGTTGAAAGATAAGGCATCCATCGCCGGCAAGATCCTTGCGGAGAAGCCCGACCAGGTCGCGGTGGATGTCGGCTATACGGTGCTGGTGATTCCGCGCAGCCAGGTCGTGAGGATACTCCGAACCGACACGTCAACCGCCGCCAATGGGTTTCCCGAGTCCGGGACGCCGCTTGTTGCTGCCGGCGAGCGCGTGGCTGCGTCCAACACCGGTTTCTACTCAGCCCCAAACAAGCCGGCGCCCGCGCGCACGGTGCTGGATCTGGTTAGCCAACTTGGTGAGGCTGTGGTTCAAGTGCGCACGCCGAGTGGGTTGGGCTCCGGGTTCTTCATCAATGAGGACGGCTTCCTGATCACCAATTTCCACGTCATCGAGGGCGAGACGCAGATTTCGGTCGAGGTATATCACCAGAAGGCCGGCCAGCTTGATCGCAAGACTTACAAGCAAGTCCAGATAGTGGCCCTGAACAAGTTCGCGGACTTGGCGTTGCTGAAGATTGATGACAAGGATGCGCCCAGGTTCAAGTGCGTTTCGCTGGGCAGCGCCGATGCGTTGTCCGTGGGCGAGAAAGTGTTCGCTATCGGGAGTCCTCTGGGGTTGGAGCGCACCGTTACCGAAGGCATCCTGAGCACCAAGACGCGCGAGATGGCCGGCGCGCTCTATTTGCAGACCACAGCCCAGATTAATCCCGGCAACAGCGGTGGCCCCCTCTTCAACCTGAGCGGCGAAGTCATCGGCGTGACCAACATGAAGGCCGCCGCCGGCGAGGGACTGGGCTTTGCCATCCCTGTGGAATCGGTCAGGTTCTTCCTCGATCACCGCGATGCGTTTGCCTACGCGAACGATAATCCCGGTAATCCGTATCGGTATTTGGAACCGCCCAGCCGCACGCGGCACGCCGCCGCTAACAATTAAGCGTCAGTCCTCGAATGAAGGGCAGCCAACTGGTCGCACCGCTTCCTCCTCATTGAGATGAAGACCCCTCTGTCCCTCATTGTCGCCCTCCTCTCACTCGTCTCTCCCATCGGCGCTGCGATTCCCGCACCGGAAAAGCTGCTCTCCGATGACACGCTGGTCGTGGTGACCGTGCCCGATTGGGCAAAATTCAGCACGATTTATTCCAACTCATTGCAACACCAATTCTGGAATGATCCGGCCATGAAGCCATTCACGGACAAGTTCATCTCCCGGTGGCAGGAAGAATTCGTCAAGCCGCTGGAGCGTGAACTGAATGTGAGCTTCGCCACTTATGCCGCCCTGCCGCAGGGACAGATCACTCTCGCCATCACCCAAAACGGGTGGCAGGGGAAGCCTGACCAGCCGCTTGGTTTTTTGTTGCTGCTCGATACGAAAAGCGATTTGCTCAAGACCAACCTGGCCGAACTGCGCAAGAAATGGGTGGATGCGGGCAAAACAATCAGGACAGAGAAGATTCGCACCCTTGAGTTTTCCGTCTTTCCCATCTCGAGCAACAACCTTCCGGCAACCCTGAGAAAATTCTTCCCGCGCCCGTACGAATTCCAGGGCGCTCCCGGCGAAGTCGAATCCAGGAGAAACTCGGGCGGCAGCGAAGTCGCGGCCGGCAACATGGACCTCGTGCTCGACACCATCGCCGGCCTTCTCACGGCCGGCAACGAATTGGTGATCGGCCAGTCGGACTCGCTCCTGATCGTCGCCAATTCGATCAAAGTCGCGGAAACCGTTGCGATTCGGCTTACCGGCGGCGCGCTGCCCGCTCTTGGCGATCTGCCGGCCTATCAATCCAATCAGTTGGCCTGTTTTAGAGACGCGCCGCTCTATGCCTGGGTGAACGTGAAGCCGTTCGTGGATGTCCTTGGCCGCAAACCTGCGGAAAAGCCAGACTCGGAAGCGCCCGACCCGTTCGACGTTGTCGCACCCGAGAAGCTCATCAGCTTCACGGGGTTGACCACTGTGAAAACGCTCGCCCTGAGCCTCCAGACCTCGAATCAGGGCCTGCTCTTCCAGCTTTCCATCGGTGCGCCAGACGCCACCCGCCAGGGCATTTTCAAAATCCTCACCGGCGAAGCCAAGGAAACTGCTCCGCCGCCTTTTGTCCCGGGCGATGCCGTGAAATTCCAGCGCTGGCGTTTGGACGGCCAAAAAACGTGGGCCACGCTGGAAAAAATGCTGACCGAGGCCTCTTCGCAGACGGTCGGCACAATCAACTGGATTCTCGACACCGCCGGCGCCCGCGCCAAAGAGAAGGATCCGGGCTTCGACCTCAAGAAAATGCTCGTCGGCAATCTCGGCGACGACATCGTCACTTATGAAAAAGCTCCCCGTGGCGACTCTTTGGCGGACCTCCAGTCGCCGCCCTCAATTCTGCTCCTGTCCTCCCCCAGCCCGGATCAATTAACCGCCGCCCTCAAAGGTCTTTTTGTGATTTTGCCCCAGGGCGACACCCTCACCGAACGGGAGTTCCTGGGCCGCAAAATCTTCTCGGTCCCCATGCCTGCGGCATCGCTGTTCTCGACCGGTCCTACCAAACCTCGCCCCCCCAGCACACTTAATTTCTCCGCCAGCGGCGGGTATGTCGCCCTATCCACCGACACCATCCTCCTCGAGGAGTATTTGCGCAGCAGCGAGAGCCAGGCCAAGGCCTTGCGGGAAAAACCTGGACTTGCGGAGGCGGCGGAAAAGGCAGGTGGCGTCGGAACCTGTCTGTTCGGTTACGAAAACCAGGCCGAAACCATGCGCGCGACGTTTGAAGCGATAAAGAAAGACCCCGGCGCGGCTGCCAACGCCAACAGCCTAGGCCTGTTCCCTGGCCTCCCGGGATTGAGCGGAGCCGAAAAGCATTTTCGGGGATGGATGGACTTCTCGCTCTTGCCGCCGTTCGACAAGGTCGCGGCGTATTTCTATTTCACCGCCTATGCTGAGAGCGCAAATGTCGATGGCCTGACATTCAAGTTTTTCGCCCCGGCACCGCCCGCGCCCGGCAAACGCTAAGCCAACAAGTGGGCCAGGGACTTCTTGCCGAATCGCTGTTGGGTTTGGGATTGAACAGGAGGAAACGGAGATAACGGAGAAATAGAATAGATATGGCATTGCCTGAATCGGGCATCCACATTTGTTGGCCTTCCATCTCCGTTCCCTCCGTTCTCTCCTGTTCAACTCCCGCTTTCCCCCCTTCAATTTCTGTTTTCTGCTTTCCCTTCTCCTTTCCCTCTGTTGGTTGATGGGTTTGGGATTGAACAGGAGGAAACGGAGATAACGGAGAAATAGAATAGATATGGCATTGCCTGAATCAGTCAGGGGCTTATGTTGGCCTTCCATCTC
>JBAXTC010000608.1:0-4931 GCA_037130375.1 Verrucomicrobiota bacterium
GAGATAACCGAGGAAACAGAGATGGAAGGCCAACATAAGCGCCTGCCCGATTCAGGCAATGGCGGATCTGTTTCTCCGTTGTCTCCGTTTCCTCCTGTTCAATCCCAAACCCATGAGCCAACTCTCCGAGTTCCCAGCTCCGTTAGGAGCGGCATGTTTATAGTAACGCCCACCCCGGATGCCTGGCCAAGCTCCAGCGGACCGGCATGAATGGCATTTTGCATCCCACAGCCCTTCCGTGGTGGGACCGTCAACACGAACCCATGCCGCTCCGCTGGAGCTTGGCGGACCCGGTGAGGAGGTCTGAGATTTCCGGTTCGGGGTTGAAAGGGCGGGAAAGAGAGCGCAGCAAAAGCAAAAGACCGGGCCCGAAGGCCCGGTCTTTTGGTGTAAACAGGCTTTGTCGCGTGCCGGGTTATTGGCTTACGAGACGGAAGAACAGTTGCTGGGTCGGGTCAATTGCGACGGTGTATGGGCTGGTTGCGCCAGGCACTGGCGTCCAAGGTCCGTTGAGGATGGGACTCGACTCGAGGACATAGGTTCCGGCCCAGGTAATATTCAACTGAGTGCCGTCCAAACTCCTCGACGCCATGGGCTGCTGGCCACTCGAATACAAGTCAACCGGATACAATTGGGTCATCGGGATGATTTCCTTGACCTGATTCGTGCTGGACCAACTTAATTTGGCTACGGCGTTGCCGGTGCCTTCAAAATACTCCATCAAGATGCCGTATTTCTGGTTGGCGGCCAGCGAGATCGTGCCGCTCCATTCAGTCGCCGCCTGGCTAACCCATTTGTCGATCACCAGTTGGCCGTTGACCCACAGCCTCACCCCGTCATCCGTCAAGGTGTAGAACGTATAGGTCTGCGAGTAGTGCGGCTGCACCAGCCCCGTCCAGCGGACAGTGAAGTTATCTGGCGAGATGATCGGATCGGGAGACCCAGAGCCCCAGTCGAAATTCACCGTGGAATCCAACCTCTCGAGCGTCGCCGGATCAACAAAGGTCTTGGTCTGGTCCGTGTAATAATCCCCAATCAGACCGGTGCCGGTGCCGAGTGTGCCAACGGTCAGACTGGCCGTCTGGCTGGTCACAACTTGGCCGAGAGAATCGGTGATCACGACCTCATAGCTGCCGGCGTTGGCCACCTGGGCGTTGCTGACGGTGCAGGAACCGGAGTTAACCCCGACGTTCGCGCCGTTGAGCTTCCATTGGAAGTTGTATGGGGCCACGCCGCCGCTCGCACCCGCGGTGAAGGTCGCCGTGCCGCCGACGGCAACGACCTGGCTGGCGGGCTGGTTCGTAATGACCATCTGCGTATCGAGGATAGCGACCGAACTGGTCACGCTTGTCTGCAGGGAGGCATTCGAGATGACGACGCTGTAGAAGCCCAACTGGCTCTGTTGGACATTGTAAATGTCCAATGTCCGGTTTGTGGCATTGAGAATGGGGGTTCCGGGCAAGGTCGGGCTGGTGGCGTTGAAGCGCCATTGATACTTCTGCGGCGCGCCGATGGCCGTCACGTCCATGAACCCAACCGCCCCGAGGCCCGCGACGATATTGGGCTTGGGCTGGGCGCAGATGGTTGGCGCGGCGACTCTCGGGCTCAGGCTGAAGGCGATGATGCCATTGGCCGTATCCAGAGTGTAAACTCGCGTCCCATCGGGCGTGAAGTCCACCGAACCGGTGCCGAAGCTGCCGGTCGAGGTGGCAAAGGTCTTATGGTCAATCGGCGAATTGGTCCCTGAAGTCGTAAACGTGCTGAGGTCGTAAAGATTCATGGAATGGACCGTGCCGCTGCCGCCAGAAGTCTCGTCACCGATGAGCCGCTGATTGATAATGTCCACACCAATCGGTCCGATGCTTATGGTGCTGTCGAAGGCCACAATGGGGTAGGCGCCCAGCGTAACGCCGGCGGCGGATGGCACATTGAAACTGCAATTCATCGTCGGACTGCCGATCGTCTGGCCGTAAAAGTTGTCGCCACAGCCGAAGGCCAAACCGAGTCGGAAGAGGCCACCAGTCGGCAGCGTTCCCAAACCGCTGACGGCGATTGCGGTTCCGGTGAAATTAGTGCCATCTGCCGTGGTGAAGATGGGTATATTGATAATGGTGGTGTTCCCGGAGGCAATAATCCTTGTGCCGGCACCAGAACCTTGGACGCGGAAAGAGTCTCCGCAGCGGGTCGCGCCGCCCAATGGGTTCTGGCTCCAAACGAGTTGCTGGGGCGCCGTTTCGTTCTGCCAACGATAGATCTGAAAGGCAACTATAGCGCTGGTCGTGAGGTTGCAGGCGTAGATGACGCCGTCCTCGCCCACGCCAATCATGTTGAGGCGGTAGGTGCCAACGCCACTTGCGGCGCTAAGGCTGGTATCCATGGTGCCAAGGAAGGCGC
This sequence comes from Verrucomicrobiota bacterium, assembly GCA_037130375.1. GTDB lineage: Bacteria > Verrucomicrobiota > Verrucomicrobiia > Limisphaerales > UBA8199 > JAPLUA01. Next base: position 2,395 of record JBAXTC010000608.1, read on the forward strand.
CGGTGTTGCCATCCAGAATCGCAATGCCACCCAGGGCGCCCGGACCACCTGGGACGATGGAGCGGCTTGCGAGGAGAACGTGGCCAGTCTTGGGGTTGTAAGCCAGACCGCGTTCCGTGCTGCCCGTTGTGACCCATTGTGCCCAAGCCGGGTTGGAGTCTGAAGCCGGCGGGATGGTCCAGAGTTGTTGGAGGATGTTTTCGACGGTAAAAAACCACTGATTGGTCCGCCGATTGGAGGCGCTGTCGGTGAAGGCGATTTCCACCCAGTTGCTGGAATTGAGCGGCAGGCTCGCCGGTTGGTACTGGACGGTGGTGATGCCGGCACTGCCGGAGATGGTGGGCGAGACCGCCGCACCGTTCAGCCAGAGGCTAATCGTGTTGGTCTGGACGCTGATGCTGCCGTTCACGAGGGTGGCGTTGATCGCGGTGGTGTGGGGAACCGCGGTGCTGGCGGGAGCCGGGCCGACGGATCGGATGTAGGGCAGGGTCGCCGCAGGTCGATAGGCCGCCGTGTGTCCCACGGTAGTAATATCATTGATTAACGTCCGGATCCCGTTCGCATCGACCGAGAAGAACTCGAGGCTCGGGTTGTCTGTGGTCGGGTTAACCATTTCCAAACCGCCGACGAAATACAAGATGCGGAAGGGATAATAGCCCGCATTGGTCACCGCGAACGTGATGGAGCTGTCGGCTGCGGCCCGGACGCCGTTATACTCCATTTCCTGGAGGGCGAACAAATCCGGGGTGGAAGCCGCAGTCAGGCCAAAGCCGTCCGAGCTGTTCACGCCCAGAGTGTGGATGCCGACGGGCAGGTAGAGATAGGTAACCACGTCGATGGCGGCATTGGTGTCCCCGCTGGGCGAGGTATCGGGGAAGACGCCGGGCAAGCCAGGAATCGAATTGGGGGGTTCGCTGGGGAAATCTCCCTGATTGCCGGCGGTCGAGTAGTTGATGACGCTGGGTTCGGCATAGGTGGTTAGCGTGGCCTGGTTGAGATAGGGCAGTCTGGTGTTGGGATCAATGAGCAGGTTCGCCAGTTGGTTTTCGGCCCGCTGGAGGGTCGGCCCCAGGTTTGCGTCAATCTGGCTGATGCGCAGGTTGAACCCGGGATTGGCGCTGACCAATGACGGGGAGGCCTGGTTAGTGAGGGTGGAAAAGGTCGCCACCGTGAAACTGTAGCTGAAGGTGCTCGTGACGGGGGGTGTCGAATTGTCCGCGAAAGTCAGGCTGACCGTGTGCAAGGAGCCGGAGGCAAAGAAAGCTGGCGGAGTGTATTGAATCAAGGTTTGCGGCGGAGCCTGCGAGAGGACCGTCGGGGTAACCCGGGAGCCGTCCAGATTCAGGACGATCGTGTTTGTATTCACCACCGAGCCATAATCAGTCAGGACGAGCGTTGCCGTCGCGTCGGGCCGGACCGCGCGACCGATTGGGGCGTAGTTGTCCACAAACGGACCTTGGTTGGTGAAGGTGGTGATGCTCAGATTATCGATCCATTGGTTATCATAGGACCCTCCGGTACGAGCCCCGAAACCAAAGAAGCCCCCGGTAATCGGCAGGCTCAGGCCCGTGTACTGATTTGTGTAGGCGTGAAAGTTGTCGTAATAGACATCCACAGTTCCATCGGGATGCAACTTAACGGTAACATCAACCCAGGTATTCGCCCGAAGGCCGGAGAAAGGCTGTTGCGCAAGCTCGGAGCGGCTCGCCCACACATCAATGCCGACGTTATCGGAAACGTCGTTGCCGTAAGTGTCGAACTCGATTGAGAGTCCAGTGCCGGCGCCGTCTTCGCTGATGGCGCCAAAAGGCAGGTCCGGCGCGAAGTTGAAGCTGATGCCGTCGGCGCCGGTGCCACCGCCAATAAGAGCCTTGAACTGGGCCACGAAGCCGTACACCGGGGCGCCGGCATCAAGATCGTTGGTGATGACAAACCCGGCGCTTTGGCTGGCGAGGTTGGGCGTCAGTTGCAGGTAACCGCTGTTCGTGTATCCGCCAGTAGCGATAATAGTCGAGTTGCTGTAAACGGCGGTGCCAGCGGGCAGGCCGGAATTAAAATCGGAGAAAAAGCTCGCGGCTGGCGCCGAGAGCGTGGCGGCCAGCAGAGCGACAATTCCCGCCAGTCGAAACATGGCGGAACGAATGGTGGTCGGGACGCGCCGCGTTAACGAACGCATCTGGAGGTGGAGGGTGTATGTTTTCATGGTGGACATGCGATTATGGGTTCACTCTTGGGCCACAGCAAGGCTTCCAAGCCAACCGGGGCCAAGGCACTGTTGTTTTTACGGACTGTATAATGAATCTAAATTCAAACTGAAGTCATCATAACCGAAAGGAAGCGACTGACAAGGACCGATATTAATAATCCTCAGAAAGGCGCGAAACCTGCACGCACCGGAGCGCCGGCTTTAGCCGGCTTACATCGCACATCCTGCCCCCAACGATCTTGCTGCTGGCGGACAAGTTCGCCAAGTTTGGTTCGGCAACTCTCCGTTATCTCTGTTATCTCCTGTTCAAACCTGAGCGCCTGGGTGTCCG
>JBAXTC010000609.1:0-4927 GCA_037130375.1 Verrucomicrobiota bacterium
AGCTCGACGTACCCGTGCAATTCCCTCCCGAGATCCAACAGCACGCCGGCGGGCCTTTCGCCGGCCGCAGTCAGCACACAAGGAGGTTGGGGCTCTTTGAGCACCGCCTGGCCCGCATGGGGCAAGAGAAGCGACATCGCGTTCTTAACACCGTTCGTGCTTTGCCACACCACGCGCGTGGGCGCGACGAAGAACGTGGAGAGCGGGGAACGTTCGTCTGGGGATGATGCTGACGTCGAGTGCGCCTCCGCAGCGAATGTTCCAACGGCCGCGAGGCACAGAGCCACGGCGGTTGAGGCAGCTATGAGAGGAGTGATTTTCATGGGTTCTTTGGGGCCGATAGTCCGGCGCGTGCGGGGCCTGGCTTGGCCTGGCGTGCCGACAAGTTGCTTGCAGAAACAAGAAAAACAGATTTGAGGTGGGGCAACTTCAGCCGGACCTCGGTGAAGTCCGTTCCCTTCCGGGTGGTGTGCAGGCATTCGGCCGGACCGATAGCTCCGGTGTGGGGATCCCATGCCTGGAGTTCATGCCGCCCGCGCAGCGTGACGATACTCTCGGTCAGGTGCGGATTGAGGTTTGCGAAGAAAAAGAGGTGCCGGCCGTTTCCTGTCTTGTGGATATAGCGCAAGGCGGCCCCCGGTGCGAAAGTGACATCAAAATCCGGCCGCGCCGCATCCAACGCCCCTCGCAGAACCCCGGAACTCAATGTTCCCAACCGGATCGCGCAGCCGCCCCGGTCATTGCGTCGCGTCACAAAAGAGTTGCTTGCGGTGGCAATTGTCCCCCCGAACATGGCGTCGATGGCACGCTGCACATCCTGGTCGTGGCCGAACTCGGCGGACTTGGACGGAAGCTGCCCAGTGGCGATGACGCAGCCGCCCCGTTCATAAAAAGCCTGAATCTTCTTAAGGCTGCTCCAGTTAATCGTTTTGTGCCCTGGCAGGATCAGGACGGAAAATCGGCCGGGATGAATCCGGTTGGGCAACACCAACCGCCCAGCCTCGATCTTGCATTTCGCGTCCAGGACTTCGGGATGCAAGAACGTGTAGTCGCGCCCGAGATCGATGGCCAGCAGTTCGCCCACGTCCACATAGTCAGCCTCCTGCACGGCCACTCCGCCCTTATACGCCTCCAGAGGTCCGTCCAAATGATGGCTGCCTTGCAGGGTGGCGATGGGATAGAGGACGGCGATGTCGGCCACGTGGGCGGCCTCGTTCTGCAGCAGCATGTTTAACCGCGCGACGTAGGTGTTGAACTCAGGCAACCGTTCCGCATACCGCGGGTGTCGCCAGGATAGTTCAGGTTTGAACGTGACGTTGGTATTGTCATACCAAACTGCGTGAGGAATGAGCAGGTTGATGCCTTTGGTGTATTGCTCCATCGCCACGGCGTAAATCTCGTCCCACGACAGGTCACCCATCGCACCGTAGGTTTCGGACATGACCAGCGATTTGTCCCAGTTGTAAGCGGCGGAGCTGACGATTTTGTAAAAGCGTTCGGCCGGGCGGTCGCCGCCGATCTTGTCGATCCCGGGGATGGCGAGGTACTGGAAACACTTCATCAGGTCGCCGGAGACGGAGACAGGGTTCACCACTTCCTCCTGGTCCTGATGGCCCATGGCGGCGATGCCGTGGGCGGTACACCAGTCCTGGATACGCTTGGTGAAACCGGTCGCATACAGCTCGGTTCGGAAGCCGAACAGGTAGTTCCTGGCGGCCTGCGTATCCGAACCGATGTCGCCCCATAAAGCCGGGTAATAGGGTCGCGGATCAAAACCGTGCCGGGCTTTGAACTTCTCGTTGAACTTGTCCGTCCAGGTCCGGCCACCCGCGCGGTAGAGGGTGGGTTCATCGAAGAACGTCGAATCAATCGTTTTGCCAAAATGTTCGCGGAACCGATCGTAGTAGGCCTGGTGCGTGATTTGGATGAACCTGTCGGTGGCGTCAGGATCCAGGTAATCGCAGATGGGATCACCATCCTTTACGCACACAAAAGCCATGACTTTCCACGTGCCGGCGGGCACCGTCCAATCGAGGCGCCCCTCGCGCACGGTGTCCGACAGTTCCAAACGCTGCAGCGTCGCAGTGTGCATCGCGACGAGGGCGGCGAGTTGGCCCGACGGGAGGTTCGTCTGAAACCGCGCCGGACCCGTGATCTCCCATTCGTGCTTGTCCAGCCGTTTGATCGTCAACTCCGGCCACCGCTGCGCAAAGAGACTCGTGTCGCTCGAGTTCTGCGAACCCGCCGAACCGCTCGGGAAGCCGTATTCATCGTAGAGCGACAAGGTCAGCCCGAGTGATTTTGCCTGGTCGAGCGCTGCGCCGTAGATGGCGAAGTAGTCATCACTGAGGTAGGCCGGCGCAAAACTCTTCCCAAACGGGAGGATGCCGAACCCGCCATATTTGCTGCGGTCACGTGCCAGACGCATTTGCTCCCGCACCGTTTCGACAGTGACGGTCGTGTTGTTCCAGAACCAGAGCGGGCGCGGCCAGTAGCGCAGCGGCGGTTCGGCAAAGTCCTTCCGCAGAGTGGGACCAAAGGCTTTCGCTTCTCCTCGCAGTTGGGCGGCGCCGGTCGTGGCCGCAAGGCAATCGCCCGGCCAAATTAAACTGCAGAGCAGAGCGACACTCACAAGAGAAACAAATAGGGATGGCTTCATCGGGTGCTGAATACGAGCTGGCTGGTGAGGGCTCTGCATCGGGCGTTTCATGGGTATGTGTGTAGCTTCAGTGAGGTGTGATGTCAACGATGCTGCGGCCTGCTACTCCACGGTCCTATCTCTATTTACGCTCATCGCGGCTTTGCAGAATTCGACTGGTTCGGGCCGAACACCGACCGGATGGCCTCGAGGTATTTCATCCCGTTAACCGTGTCGGGTTCGAGGTAACTGCCTTCGGTCCATTCGTTCCAGCAGTTGATGTTGAGGATGCGCGGGCCGTTCGGATTGGCGAGCAGGCGTTGTTTCGTCAACTCCAGGGCAACGCGGAAATTCTCGGGCGTGTTGTTGCCGACAGTGTTGGTGAAGGGATAGCCGGAATCGTCGAATTTGTCATTCTGGTCGCAGCGCGGGCTGGGATCCCAGCCCATCGAAACATTTGGAAAGAACGGCACCTTGAACAGTTTCTCGGCCTTCTCCCAGTATTTGAAATAGTCGGCGCGCACTTCGTTGTAATCGGTCTGTTGCTTTGGCAGGAGGACGTGATGAATCCACACGTACGAGGTGACCGAATCAAAGCCAAGGTCGCGCACGAGTCGGGCGGAATCCGCCGGCACCTTGCCCCCAGGCAGGATGGGTTGTCCCCAAGCCACGGCGTTGAGATGGAGTCCTGGCAGGCCGGCGGCTTTCACTTTCGCGCGGAATTTGTCCAGCCCCACGCGGGTTGCCTCCACCGAACCGAAGTTCTCCAGCAGCTTGCTCAAGTCGTAAAACGAGAAGTAAGGTTTGCCGTCAATCTTCCAGTAGGACGGGTGCAGGAAATAATCCTTGATGAGATGGTCACAGATTTTCTCGAAGGCCGCCGGGCTGACTTTGCCGGGATACAGCACTGGTCGCGGGTCGCCTTTCTTGTAGGGGAATAAATTCTCCTGCCAGTCGTGGTTGGCCCACATGAAGGCGAACTTGAGGCGGTGGTTATTGGTCGCCTTGAGGAACCCCTCGTCAATGGGGCGCTCCAGGAACGGGCCGTCATCGTAGTGATACCAATCGAAGATGAAGGCATCAACCCCGTGGTCGGCGGCGGCGGCGATCTTCTGGGCCATGACTTGCGGATCGGATTCGTCTTGATAGCCCCAGAGTGGGATCTTGGGCTGGTGATGCCCGGGAAAACGGGGTCGGGCAGCTTTGATCAGTTCCCATTCGCTCCAGCCTTTGCCCTTCGTTTTCTCGTTGCGCGGATCATTGGGATGGTATTGGCCGAAGTAGTAGCTGGCGACGGTGATGGAACGGGCTTCGGCTGGGTTCGGGGTGGTTTCATCTCGGACACCTGCCGCACCCAAACCGAAAATCCAAAATTCGTGGCCGGTGCTGCCCGCGCTCTTCTCTGCCAGCAATTCAAAACGCACGCGATGTTTGCCCGCCAGCAGGTCACGGGCAATTTCCCGCGTCTGCCGATAACCACCCCAAGTCTGGTCGAACCAACCCTCCAGTTCTTTTGGTGAGCCACCGTCCACCGTCACTCGCGCCCGGCCCGTCGGGCCGCGTATCACATGATGCATCGTGAGTATGGCGCGGCCCGCCATCTCGAACTCAATCTCGCTGCCGGGTTGATCGCTTTTCCAGCAACGGTTCGTGGCGTCGAAGGTCCAACCGCTATTCGTAACCGGTCGCAACGCGCCGGCTTCAACCAACGTCGTCTGCTCGAAAAGGTCCGTGAACAAAGGCGCAGCCACGGGTTTCACTTTCGGCAACTCTCCTTCGCCCGGCAGGGATGCCAGCGCAGCCTCCAACTGATGCGTAATGAACTGCGCGGCGTAACCGTGCCCGCGATCGTTGGGATGGACGAGGTCCGCCTCCACGTCGCTCCACTGCAATCGTCCGGCCTGGATTTCCGGCCAGAGCGCGTCGCGGAAGCTGACCATCTGGAGGCCGTAGTTTCGGCCCACCTTGCTGTGCCACTCCTGGGCGTTGCCGCCCTTCTGATTCATCGTGAACAGCATCATGACGGCCGGGTGGTTCGGCTGACTCAGAATCTGCCGGGTCAGTCCCTCCAGGGTTTCGGCGGCGGCCTGGGTGTTTCCATCATTCACGGCATATTCGAGCACCACGAAATCCGGCATCTTCGACAGCAGATCCCGCTGGGCGCGCAGTGCGCCGAAATTCGAGCCGGTCGCGCCGATCCCGGCGTTGACGAATTTCACTTGTGCCTTGGGAAACTTCTGCTGCCACCATTGTGCAATAAGACTTCCGTAGTTCTTATCCGGCATGCTC
>JBAXTC010000061.1:0-18896 GCA_037130375.1 Verrucomicrobiota bacterium
GGGCGAGGTCGGTGCGGCGGAGGGTGATTTCGTCCTCCAGATCATCGGCGTTCTTCTCGAGGGCGCGGAACAGATCAAGGTGAGCGTCGAGCGGGACCACGGCCTGGTCGCGGAAGACGTCGTGGTATTCTAGATAGAGTTTGGAGAGGGCCAGGCCGAGCGCCTCCGCGCGGTGGGTGGGCGAGGAGGCGAGCTTGAGGGCGAGGCGGCCGGAGAGGGCGCGCAGTTCGCCCAGCAGGGCGTGGGAACGGTTCAGGTACCGGCCGAGGTCGTAATCCTGGAGGACCAGCTCGAAGAAGCGGCGAATTTCAGTTTGGGAGCGGGAGGTGATGACGACCCGGCGCCCACTGTTGCCGGTGAGGTCGGGGCTGTGGTCAATGAGGTATTCCGGGCGGCGACTGGCCGGGTGATGGTCGAAGAACTCGATGCCCAGGCTCTTGTCTATGGTGAACACCCAATCGCTGACCTCGTGGACCTGGTGAAGCAGCGCCTTCTGGTCAGCTTCGAGAACCAAGGTGGACACGGGCCGGAGAATGAGGCCGGCTTGCCCCGTCGCAATATTGGCGGCAGCGGTGGAGATAGTCTCGGCCAGGCGAGCGAGCAGCTTGGGGAACTCCTCGGCATCGGGGATGGGAGCGGCGGTGCCGTGACGGGGGCGGCGGTGCCAGGCGACGACGTCGGCTTCTTCGAGGTAGGTGACGGTAAAGTCCTGGAAGAGGCCGTGAACCGGAGCGCTTTCGTCTTCGCGTCGGGGCGGTCGGGCGCTGATGCTTTGGGCCGGGAAGACATCGAACAGGAAACTGAGATGGGCAGCGAAATCGGAGGCCTTGGCGCGGAACTCGGCGAGGTCGCGGACCGAGAAGGTTAATTTGGGGCTCAGGTGGTTGCCGGTAGCGTGGCGAAAGCGTCGGCCTCGGCGACGGCCAGCGTGCTGTTGGAGGAGATGAGTTCGGCCAGATCATCACCGCAACCCGGGGCGTCGGGGTCGGGAACGAAGAGGCGGAGATCGTAACGGAGGTCGCGGAAGTCCGGCTCTTTCTGGAGCTGAAGAAGCATCTCGGCCATGAGGCGTCCGCGCCCGGCATTGAAACAGTTCAGGACCAGGGTATGGATATATGGGTGCTGGACCAGGTAGCGGCGCGTGCGGTCGGCGAGGAATTCGCCGTTGAGACTGAAGCTACCGATGTTGGGTTCGGGCAGACCCAGCGCGGTGCAGAGCTCGGCGAGGAGGCCGCGCGGGTCGGTTTCTGAGGCGGTCCCGTAAACTGTCCAGAGCGGGTGGAGATTGTCAATGGCCGTGAGGAGCCGGCCTGAGCCGACGGGAAAAACAGCCGGGAAGTTGGCAAGGTTGAGCCGGTGGAGGAGCGAATCTCGGGTAGCAGTGAGGAACTCTTTCGGGGCCTGAGCGGAGCGCTGGAGCCAATGGTTGGCGAGGGTCAGCCAGGTGGCGAGCCAGAGAAGGCGTAGCGGGTGGGTTGGGCTGACTATGAGGGCGAAGCGATGGGCGCCCCGATGATCGGCCATGTCAATCCTGGCGGTATCAAGCGCGAGGAGCGTTTGCAGAGAGGCGAGCGCACGAGGCTGGTCGTCCGGCGGGGCGGATTCGGCAAGGCGCAAAGCCTGCGAGATGACGGAGAGGTAGGTCTGGGCGTAATTGGCGATGGCATCGCGGAGCGGAAACAGGTCCGTGCTCTGGATGATTTGGTGGTTGTCAGGTCCACGGATGGCGGCGAACAGCTCGCGGCGGCGCGCCCGAAACTCTTCGAGGTCCGCGATGGGCGGCCATGCGGTGATGTCGTTTGAGACTTCGACCGTTTGGGCGGAAGAGACGGTCATCCGCCAGGAGAGCGTGTCATCGGGAGCGGCGAGGATGCGCTGTTCGAGGACTTTGAGCAGGCGCGAAACGGTGATGTGGATGAGGCCCTCACCGGCAAATTTGAACTCGATTATTTCGTTCCTACCTTTGCGATCCTCGGCATCGAGCCAAGCGGGAGCGGAGTGGGTGACGTCTTTGGGGTCGTGAGCATCAGCGATCGCCTTGAACCAGAAATGGATTTGGGCGTGGCTGAGGCTGGGGAACTTCGGGACCGCACGCTGGGGGACCTCGACCTCGACGTCGTCGGCCTTAACGACATAGAAAAGGTCGCTTTCGTTGGGCAACTGGCCATCGTCTGGGCCGCCGACCAGAGGAACGGGATTGCCTCCGGAGTCAACGATGGGAATAGGGTCGCCGTCTTCGGTGCAGGGCAGGACGCGAACGAAGTGCCAGCCATCTTCCCACTCGACTTTGGCGACACCGGAGAAGCTAACGAAGGCATCACGGCGCGTTCCAGACCAGGAGGTCTTTTTCTTGGTGAAGGCGGTGGGACCGCTGTCGCGTGAGATCACCTGCAAGCGGAAGTGGTGAACCGCGGGGACATTTTCCGGCGCGGGGTCGCAGTGGAACTTAACCTTGAAGCTCTTGAGGCCGCCGCGGCCGACCAACAGGATCTGTTGACCGATCAACTGCTGGAGGCGCGGGTCAGTTTCGTTTTCCGGCACCACCGGGAGAACAACTTCGTTGGCTTCGACCCGGAGCTGCTGGGTGATACCGGCACCGGCCTCGAACTGCCACTTATCGAACGAGAGGGGCCAGAGCTGCTTCTCGGCAACGATCCGGCGAGTCCGGACGGGTGGGTCTTCGAGGCCGGTTTCGGCGAGGAAATCACTGAGCTTGGAGCGGAAGGGGCGGTCGCCGAGTTTGAGGTCGAGGACACGGCCACGGTCGGACTTGGTAGAGAACGTCAGTTTGTCGAGGCATTCGAGATTCTTGGCCAGGCGATTGGGGACGGTGGTTGGGTCGTCGAGCAGGTGAAAGTCAGGGATTAGGCCCAGCTCGCAAAGGGAAGCGCCGACGACATCCGGCTCATGGCCGTTGATGCGGATGCTGAGGAGGAAGCGGACGACCGCAAGAGAGTCGGCCCAACGCCACGGGCGGTTTTCGACCTGGGTGATCAGTTCGGAGACGGTGGTGCGCAGGGCTTCCGGCAGGCTTTCCGTCAGGCGGGAACGCAGGAGCGTGAAGGCATAGGCAATGGGGACCTGCTCGAAGGTGGCTTCGGCAAAGGAATCCTCAGCGGCAGTGCGGAGGTCATTGGGGACGAAGACGAGGAGCGGGGGCCGAAGATGGTCATCGGCGAGGGGATTACGCAATTCGACGAGCTTGCTGCTGGTGATAAGGAGCGAGTCGCCGTTGTGAACCTCGCGGGCGAGGACGTGAACCTGGGCGGAGCTGCCGACCTGTTCACGGAGCTTACGGGCGACTTCGAGCATAAGGACTGTATCGAGGTCACCGACCCTCATGCAGTGGCCGGGCTGGCGAGCTTGGAGGAGGGCAAGGAGCCGCTCCTGAATGACCTGTTGCAGCTCGGCGTTGACGTCTTCGGGTTTGACCTGGCGGAAATTCTGGCTCATACGGCACCTCCAGGGGAAGAAACGGGTTCGTGATTAATGCGGTAACGAGGCGTGACGTGCTGCGTGATGTAGGCGTCGGAGAGATCCTGGAAGAAACCGATCTCGCGCAGCTTATTTTTGAAGGCGGCTTTGTTGCGGCGGAGGGCCTCACAGTCGGCGATGGTGGCCTCGCCGAAACCCTCGCCGCGCGGAAGGGCATCAATGTAGAGGCCGTAGCGTTCGCGGAGGAAGAGCAGCAGACGGTCAATCTGGATTTCCTCGGAGCAGTAGCGGTTCGTGGCGGTGTCGAAGCGGAGGACAGCGATTTGGAGGAGGACTTCGAGGAGCCGGCTGTCGAGCACGAAGCGGCGAGGGGCGTTCCTGGAGCGCAACTGGGCGAGGAGAGCGCCGGGGCGGTTCTTGAGCAAGAGGGAATCGAGAGACTTCACGATGAAGCTGCGTTGGTAGTCGCCGCGGAGGGCCATGAGGCATTCAACGTAGGTGTTGAGATTATCCAAGCCGAGATTTTTGACGGCCTGCACTTCGGGGTCGAGGGTGTTGTCCTCGATGGCGGTATCCTCCTCCATGCTCATGAGGCGCGAGCCGAAATACTGTTCGCGGTCGGTCTTATGGCAGTCATCCAGGAGCCGGAGGACTTCGGCGACGGAGAGCTGGCGGTTGGTGCCGCCCTGGAGCCGGCCAGTGCGGAGAAGGTCGAGTGCGAACTCGTCGAGCTTCTTGGTGAGGAAATAGGAACGGACAAAGCCGGGGATGCGGCGGTAGTGAAGTTCGGCACTAATTTCGGCGAGTTGGCTGACGCGGGTGCCGGGCTGGTTCTGGACATCCAGGAACAGGCCGATTTGGTACGGGCAATCGCCCTGGGGGCGGTCTCCGCTGGCGGACCTGACCGGGCAATTGGAGCCTAGGCAGATGGTCTCGGTCCCCTTCCGTTTGACCAGGTCCGGCAGGAGCTTCATGAGGCGGAGATGGTAGAGGGTTTCGTAGATGTGCTGAGCAGTGCCGTAGTCGCGGCAGTGACTGGGGTTACGGAAGCGGTAGGTGTAGCCGTGGAGGGGACGTGGGGCGGCGACCGCTTCCTTGCCGGCCTTGCCACGGTTGACCAAGTCCAGGAGATGAGTCTGGAGCCAGCCGCGGGTGATGGCGGGGTATTTGCCGAAGTCCTTGAAGCGGTTGGGTTGGGAAAGGAAGTGAGCCTCAAAGGTATCCACCGTGGTGTCCTTCTTAAACAGGCGGCTGTCTTCGCCTTTGTGATGGATGCGGGCGAAGAGCATGGTGAGCACGCGGTCCATCTCCAGCACCTTAAAATCCAAGAGACTGATTTTGGGGAGGCGGAAAAGTTTGTCTCTGCTTTTAAGAGCCATAGGTGGGGGTCTCCTCGGAAAGGCGCATGGTCAACTGGCCGCCCGGGTAGCGGGTGACAGAATAGAACTCGTGGCCTGTGGGGGTGAGCAGGACTTCCTGGTAGGGAGCAGAGCCGAGGATGTTCTTGAAGACGGCGAGCGTCAGGTAGTAACCTTGGATCTCGTCCACGGTCGGGCGGTAACCGTGGTCGAGGCGATCCAGCATTTCAAAGACATCGAGATTGATGGCGAGCTCGGCCCGGAGGCCGGTGGGGTCAGCATAGCGGAGGGCGAGGGCTGAGGGAGTATGTTCCAGGTAGGGGGAGGCTTGGGCCGGTTCCTGGGGCAACAGCTCGAATCGCTCTGCCGGGAAGACGCGGTAGCTGCGGATGGTCGCGGCTTCGACCTGGCGGACCTGCAAGGCGAGCTTGCCGCGCAGGCGGCGGTTGTCGAAGATACCCTCGCCACGGTTGATGGCGCGGATGATCTTGACCGCCTCGGCTTTAGGATCGGGCCGGTTGTCGAGGATGTCGAGCATGCGGGAGGCCGCGCTGGACGATTGTTTTGAGTCGGGGGTATTGGGTGCCGAACTGTTCGAGAAAATCAATGAGGCGGCCTTCGTTGATGGCGATGAGCCGGGTTTCGTTCGGGGGCCAGGCGGCGGGGTCCGGGCCGGCGAAGGGGGCGAGGAACTGGAGGAGGACATCATCGTTAATTTTGTCACCCTCGTCCTGGCTGCCGTCGTAATTGGTTTGGAACTTGCGGCCGTGGAGTTCGAAGCGGGTGCCGTTGCCGGTGCCGTAAGGGGTGACGGCGGCGCCCTGGGTGCGGGCTTCGGCTTCGACCTGCTGAATGAAAGCGGTTTTGCCGTCGCCAGCGTTTCCGCTAATCAGAACCAGGCGGAAGGTGCCGTCGAGCGTTGCCGGCTGGAGGGCGCGGTCGAGAGCCGTGGGGACGTAAATGAGGCGGCCCATAGCGTCCAGACCACGAGTGCCGGCGTTGGTGCTGCGGCTCTGGCTGTAAAGGGTGAGGAGGTAAGAGACAAAGGGGTTCGTGTTGGGCCGGGGCGGACCTGACGGGGAAAGGACCTGCAAGCTTTGGGTGGTGACCTGAGCCTCGCGGGCCGGGTTTGGTTGCCGGAAGGCGGTGATGGCGCGGAGCGCCTGGGCGAGATCAGAGGCGGACTGGTAGCGGTCAACGCGGTCGGGTGCGATGGCCTTGAGCAGGACGGTGATGAAGCCGGGAGCGAGGTCCTCGAAGCCGGAGATGTCTCGGGGGTTACGCGCGATTTTGTCTTTGGGCGGGGTGGTCTCGTGGGGCCAGGGGTATTCGCCGGTGACAGCCTCATAGAGGGTGACCCCCAAAGCGTAAAGGTCGCGATCGGCGCGGTCGGCGTCGGTTTGTTCGGCGGCGAGGTCGAGGTCGGGCGGGAGGTAGCGGCGGGTGCCGCCGCCGCGGGCGAGGAAATCTCCGGCGCGGATGGCGACGTTGAAATCCACGATTTTGACGGCCGTGCTCGTCCACATCAGGTTGGCGGGTTTGATGTCGCCATGGGTGACGTGGTTGCGATGGAGGTGAGCGAGGCCGTCGGCAACCTGGATGCCGACCTGGTGGGCCTCGGCGACGGAGAGTTTCTTGTCCTTGATGAGGCCGTCGAGGCTGGCGCCTTCGACATATTCCATGACGAGATAGGGGACGGCGTTGCCTTCGAGGCAGGCGCCGTGAAACACCCGGACCACGCTGGGGTGCTCGGGCAAATTGGTGAGGGTGCGGTACTCCTGCCGCATCCGCTCCATGGTGGAAGTGCGATCGGCGGTGATAATCTTGAGCGCGCGGGTGGCTTCGCAGTGGATATCAATGACCTTGTAAACGCGACCAAACCCGCCTTTGCCGAGGGGAGTCTCGACCTGGAACTGATTCACCAACAGGGTGCCGGTGGGGAGATTGGAGTAGTCGAGCGGCGTGCCAGGCGGCGGGGGTTCGGGCTCCGATTCAGAGGTGGAAGCGGGCGGTGGAGCGAAGAGGGCATTGTAACCGGCGAGTGCGTCTGCCGCCGTGGGGCGGTCGGAGGGTTTGAAGCTACAGAGGGTTTCGAGCCAAGCGTCGAAGCCTTCCGGCAGGCCAGCGACAAGCGCAGAGGCTTTTTCGGGGAAGACCTGAGTGGCGGCGATGGCCTCGTCGAGCTTGTCGAAGGTGGGCTTGCCGGTGAAGAGTTCGTAAATCGTCGCGCCAGCAGCGTAAACGTCGGAGGCGGGGCTGCTTTGCAGCGGATCGTCTTTGAGTTCGGGGGCGAGGTAGGCGGGCTCGACAGCCTCGGTCAGTTCGTGGGCCAGGGTGCGCTCGCGGGGCGGGCCGGGGCGGGCAAAGTCGAAGTCCACCAGACGGGTGCGGAGGTCGCGACCAAGGACGAGGGTGGCAGGGGAGATGGCGCGGTGCAGGACGCCGCTGGCGTGGCAATGGGCCAGGGCCTCCAACAGGTCCCGGGCAACGCGCAACTTCTGGTCCATCGTGCAGTGCAAGGCAGGCTTGGTGAGATGGACGCGGAGGCTATTGCCGGGCGCGTCGTTCAGGACCAGGACGTAGGCGTCGCCGCTGTCGGTGGGGAAAAAATCGCGGGCGAGTGGAACGCAGGGGTGCGGCGGCAACCGGCTCAGAGCGGTGTAGGCGTTGGCGATGCGTTCCTGCTGGGTCTTGCGCTCGTCGGGGGGTAGGTAGGGATCAGCGCGATAGACGCGGACGATGACACGCTCCGGGCTGGTGATGTGGATATTGCGGGCGCGGTATTCGGTGTAGAAGTCGTTGCCGGTGAGGCGCTCCTCGCACTGTCACGAGCGACCGAGCAAGGGCAGGCCCTGCTGGGGGCGGGCGTGGTGAGCAGGACGACGGCTTCCACCCAAACGTGGCGCAGGGCCGCGTGGGTGCCGCTGGCGGCATTGGAAAGGACGCCGTGCAACTGGCGGGTGTGATGGCGGAGCTTGGCGAGGGGCGAGGCGAAGGGGGTGCGGCCTTCGGGATGCCAGCGGCTGCCGGCGACGTGGATTTCACCGTAGGTGGATTTGACGTCCACGAGATAAACGGCGTGCGGGGCGACGACTGCGATGTCTATCTCGAACCACTGGCCATCATCGTTGCGCAATTCGAAGTTGTGGATGATGCGATAATCCGCTGGCAGGTGGTCACGGAGATAGGCGATGGCCTCCTTCTCGGGTTCGTTCGCTGGCTGGCCGATGGGGATGACTTGGGCCAGAGCTTCAATTGGCGCTCTGCTTCAACGCGGCTTCGAGGCGGTTGCGGGCTTCAGTTTCGAGCTTGGTCGCTCGCACACGCATCTCAAACGCCTCAACAACCTGGGCATCAACCGCTTCCATCGCTTTTTGGGGAGCTTTGAGAATTGGGATTCCGTTCAAGTAGGTGGACCAGATTTCTGGAATTGAATCGCCGGTAGCGGTGCGAGCAATAAGAGGGTAGCCAATTTCATCTAATGCCAAATAAGCAAAGAGGTAACCCGCCAAGATTTTGCCAGCGCGAGGAACGATGCGGAGCACATGATTTGAGGCGGCCATCCCCGCCAGCGCTGAATCAACGAGCTGGGGCAGGCCAATGATGCCATTGAGCTGACCATAAGAAGCGAGCAAGACGGCTCCGCGTGACAGAACGTAGTCTTCGACTGCTTTCGTTGCGGCACGAGAAATATAAGCTGCGGGGGTGCGGTCTAGTTTGAAAATATCAGCACTTCCGAAAAAGCCGATTCCTTGCTCGCCATCGTTTACGTAGACGCGCTTGAATGGTGACATGCCAAAAACCTCGGCGACCTCCGCCAGCTTCCAGTGGCCATTCTTGTGCGTTGTAACCCACCTATC
The DNA here is from genome assembly GCA_037130375.1 of Verrucomicrobiota bacterium. GTDB lineage: Bacteria > Verrucomicrobiota > Verrucomicrobiia > Limisphaerales > UBA8199 > JAPLUA01. Next base: position 8,654 of record JBAXTC010000061.1, read on the forward strand.
GACCGTGACTGCTCGACCATTAAAAAACCAAGGATCAAACCGCCTTCTTTGCAGCATTTCGCCATTGGCTACGACTGAAGTCAGTGTCCCGGCGCGGCTCAATCCGAGATCTGGCGGCGCTCCAAGAGTCCGAAGAAGAAAATCGTTTACCTTGCGCAGTTCTACTGAGGCGCTTGTACGCAGCTCGGCGGCTTGCTCGACAAGGGTGTGAATTTCGTGTTCGAGGGCATCGCCGAGGCGCGGCACGGGAATGCTGGCGATGTCGCTGGGTTCGATGTGCTGGATAATTGCCCCGTAAGCACCAGAAGCGAGCAGTGGAACGCCAAAGTCGCTACTGAGATAGGCGTAAAGATAGCCAGGTTGAATTTTCCGGGGATCAGGAACGATGCGCAGCGGATCGGACGTTGCCATGCCGTCCATTTCTGCTCGGACGTACGCGGTCTTGCCGATTGTTCCTGAACGAGTAATTAGCGTCATCCCCTTTCTGAGCAGGAATGTTGGATTAGTGGCTACCTGCCTTTTCGAGATAAAGGGTGAATGCGAAAGGTCTGCGACTTGGATGTCCTTGCCGCGAAGAAACGGAATTCCCAATTCTGGCGACTCGACCCATTGCACGCTTTCTCTGCCAGCAAAATAAATCCCTCCATATTCCGGTGAGACAATATCCCGAACGAAATGTTTAGGCAGGGGAAGTGATTCGAGCAGCACCTTGGCTTCGAGCGCGCCGCCGACATAGGGCTTGGTATCCAGCCGATAGCCATAACCCTCCATCCACGAACTCCGGATGACGGCGGTTTTCAATGTTCCCACGCCTCCCTTCGTCGAGGGAACCAGCGGCGCAGCGTGTCGCGGAGGCGCAGGAATGCAAGGTCTTTGCAGCCCTTAACGCTGATGGTTGAACTGATTTCGTTGAAGATACCGGATGCGGGCCCGCTCTGGCAGTGATGCGAAAGTGCTTCGGCCAGACCTTTAGGATTCTCAGGCTTGGGCTTGTTCGCAGACCACGCGGGCGACAATTGGGCCAAGGGGTTGGCGGGAACAAACCGGTGTTTCTTCTTGTCCTTGTCCAAACGGAGTGCCTGGGCGGCCAGAAATCTCCAAAGCTCGGCATCGCCGCCGGAGAACTCGAAGGCCTCAGCGACGTTGGGGTTTCGCTGCCAAATCCATGCCTCCAATTCCGGTTGGATGAGGATGACCTCGAATCGCGGGCGATCCCAGTATGCCCGTGTCTGCACCAAGCCTTCGATGTCGGACAGTATTTTTGCGGCGGGTGGCGAGCCTTCCCATGCCTCATCCAGAATGAGTAGCGCATACTGAAAACTCTTCCGCTCGGCCTGTAGAACGGTGTGCGGGTCGGTGTACATCCCCGGGTCGTGCTCAGGATGCACCCGTATGTCCTGCTCGGGGTTGAAGGCTATGCCGTCGAGCTCGATGGGGCCGCAGCCCAGGGAAGTGTGGAATTTCCGGCGCTCAAAGAATCCGCGGAGCGTGGCGGCGCATTCGCTGTCCGCAGCGAAGATGAGCAACGGTTTCATCCAAGCACCCCCGCAGCCAGAAGAGTCCCAAGGTTGACGGTTTCTTTCCACTCGGTCAGCGCCGGATGCTGATCACCGCGCACCGCCGTGGCCGCCCCCTTCGTGTCGAGGCTCATGCAGACGATTTGTGACGGCTGGCACTGGGCAAGGACGAGTGGCGAATGGGAAGAGACAAAGACCTGAGATCCGTGGACCGTCTGCAGCGCCTCCAGGAGGATTTCGATGCCCTTTGGGTGGACTCCGTTCTCCGGTTCTTCGTAGGTCAGCAGGGCCGGCGTGGAAGGAAGGAAAGAAAGGATGGTTAGGGCCAGGATGGTGAGCGTCCCATCGGACAGCCCGGACGATGGCACTACGGCTCCGTTCCGGTAGTAAAGGCGCAGATAGGCGTGCTTGTCGTCGTCACGAACGAACGGCTCGATACGGACCAGGCCTGGCAGCGCAAGGCGCGCAAGGCGTTCCCATCGCTCAAAGGCGCGACTGCGAGAGAGCTTCCCTTTCGATTTGGTCTGTTCTACGTCGGTTGGCTTTTCCAGGTCCTTCGCCAGCCACGCCAAAGTGGATGCGTCCCGGACGACGACCGGCGGTTGAACGCGCGGCTGCGGATTGCGGAGCACCGCAAATGAGGGCTGGTAGGCGCACGAACCGGAGGTCAGCAGGTCGCGCAGCCAGAGCGATGCACCGTAGCGGCTACGGTCGGCGAAGACGTTGGCGAAGGCCGGCTCTGTGGGCGGGAAGCCGTATTCGTTGCGTGGGCCGCGCGCTTCGCCCTCTGGTCGGAAAGAAACTTTGCCGCCACGCGGACGGCGTAGGACCGGCACAATCTGGCGCGAACCTCCGGATACCCATTCACCCAGTAGGCCGGACGGAGCGCGTTTCTGGATGTCCGCGCCGTCGGAAAGGAGCAGCAGGTATTCCTGACCAATTTGCAGGGCTTCGTTGAACAGCTCAAACTCCACTTCATAACGAATGCGTGTGAGCCAGCGCTCGCGACTGTCCTGTAAAGCCTTCACGGTGCGACCACCGTCGCTCTGTTTGCGCTTCTCAAGACGTTTCGCCTGTTTCTGGACGAGTTCGGCAACGATGGAGTCTGGCAGCCGAGCTTCCACCGCCAGGATGAAATTGCCGCCGGCACGCGTGTAGATGAGGTCCGCGGCGTAGTCCGTGCGCGGACGCGGATGCGAGGGAGTCGCTTTGAAGAACGCTTTGTCAATGCTGCGTGCCGAGAGCATTTCCCCCAGCACGATGGGAATATCCAGCAGAGTCGTTTTGCCGGCTCCATTCGGGCCGACGAAGACCTGGAATCGGTCCAGGGTTAGATCGAGCCGCTCAAAGCAGCGGTAGCGATAGGCTTCAATGCGAGTGATCATGCGCCGGGCTCGGGGTTCTTCTGGCGGAACGCTTCGTAGGCGTCGCCAATGGCCGGGAAGTCGTCGTTTAGCTCCGGCTCAATCAAGGTGCGCTTACGGATTTCATAGTGGCCGTTGGTCTTCACTTTTACCTCGTCAATGCGGGTCCGCATTTTTTCCGATCCATCCGGGTTGCGCTTGTAAAGCGCATTGCCGCGCCGGTCCACGCCGGCGTTCTCGGCCACGGCCATGAAGATCGGGTATTCTTTCACATGGCCCTGCGCCTCGGCGTCCATTTCCGTCTCGGTCTTCTTTTTCAGGAACAGGAGGCTGGTGAGGATGCCGATGTTGGCCTCGACAATGAAGGCTTCGACAGGGACTTCGACGCAGGCGAGCACCCAGCAGTTCCGGAGAATCCAGCGGCGGATGTATTCATCGCCGGGATTGCCAAGAATGCCGTTGGGAAGAACGATGCCCATGCGGCCGCCGGGCTTGAGCCAGCGCAGGGATTGCTCGATGAAAAGAATCTCCGGGGCAACGGCATTTTGCGACGCGGTCTGTTCCAGCCATTGCCCGTTATCACCGCGCGACCAGCGCTTAGCCAACTGGTGGTTTTCCAGAATTGCCTTTTCGGTGATGGGAATTTCTGAGCCGAACGGGGGATTTGTCATTAGCACGTCCACGGAGCCGAAGGGAACGTGCTTCATGGCGAGGGCATTGCCGGGCAGGTGGCCGTGCGGAAACGCCAGCGAGTCCATGTGGAAGATGTTGCCCTCGACATTGGCGGCCATGAGCACGTTCATGGTGCTGGCGCGCACGAGGAAGGGATCGAAGTCCGCACCAAAGAGATTCTTCTTGGCGTAGTCGCTCAACCGCTCAAGAAGGCTTTCCTGCGTGGCGTCGCTGACATCGCGCTTGTATTCGGCGCGCAACTGGCGCAGACGATACGCCAGGGTGGCGACGAGGAAGCCCCCGGTGCCGTCGGCCGGATCGAAAACCCTTTCGTTTTCTTTGGGATTGAGGATGCGCACGACCAGGTTCACGGCGCAGCGGGGCGTGAAGTATTGTCCCCGGTCGCCACGCAGATTCGCGCCGACGATCTCCTGATACGCCGCGCCCTTGGCGTCCACGTCCGAGCGGGAGAAATTGTAGCGGGCCAATTCCATGACCATGTAGGACAGCGCGCGGTCCGACAGGGTGATCTCATCGGCGTCGCGGAAGAAGGTGTAGCGCTTTTTCGTGGCCTTGAAGAGGTCGTTGATCCGCGCCCGGATCTTCATACGTCCTTCGTCGGTGAAAGGCTCGTCGGCAGCCGCGAAGAATTTGCGTTCCTTGCCGCGGTTGGTGCGCTCGTCGTGCATCTTGGCGAAGATGAGGTAGAGGAACTGCCAGAAGGCGGCGTCTTTGGGCATGCCTTCATTGCCGTGGATGAAATTATGGCAGCGCTGGAAGGCGCGGCGCAGGGCATTTTCCTCGCCGGGGCGGACGTAGGTTTCCGCGTGCATGTCCGGCGTGCTCATCGAGCCGTCGGCCATGGGCCAATCGCCGTGCGGCGAGAAGCGGACTTCGAAACGGCGCGTTTCCTTGCGGAGGAAGAAGCGTTCGAGTGCGTTGGTCCAGTGCCCCCATTCGCAGCCATCGGCTGCGGCCATGAGGCCGCGGAGCTCATCAAGGTCTTTCTCGGCCTGGGCGTAGTCACGAATCTTGATAACAGATTTGCGACCGACGTTAGGCATAGGCCGGCAGATGACAGCGCGGCGAAGGGTCTTGATTGTGTGCTCTTTGCCGGACTCGAAGATGGCGATGTCCACGCGTTTGCGCTTGCCGTCAACTTTGACGGAAAAGTCAGCTTCCAGGTTTTCCGGGGCGATCTGGTATTCGCCGATAAGCTGGCGGACTACTTCCTGGCGGACCTTCTCTTTTTCCGTCTCCTTCACCGGTTGGCCGGTGATGAAGTCGGTCATCATGCCCTCAGCCAGGGGCGGGGGAGCCTCAGTGTGATCAATCTGGCCGGTCTTCTTCCCAGTGGCAGTCATTGCGTGACGAGAGGCTAACAAAAGGCCGCAGTGATTACACATGTTTTTTTCGCAGGGGGTAGCTCTGGTGAAAAGATAAGCGAGAAAGAGGGCTTCCCAAGAGGATGGGCGCTTGGTAGGGTTGGCACCGGAGTCGTTTGAGAATTCTGGAGTTCCTATGGAAGACAGCAATTTAGAAGGAAAGAAACCTGACGAGACGTGCGGGTCGCGGCTAGACGCGGACGCGAATGCGATCCAGCGGCTGGGGAAGGTGTTGGTGGCTGCGGTGAAGTCGCGGGCATTTGGGCGACCTGAGTATGGGAATCAGATCGAGGATGCCAGGCGTATCGCGAGCCAGATTGACTGGGAGGGGTTGAAAGCCACCATCGAGCGGAAGGCGGGAGAAGTGCGGGAGCGGGAGGAGACGGGGCTGCAGAGCGGGCGCGGGGTTCGGAGCGATTCCGCAAGAGCGGAGAGGCGAAGAGCATCGAGGCGTATTCGCTGCCGCAGTTCGTTTTCGACCTGGCGCGTTTTGTGCGCGAGGGCATAGCGGCAGGCCAGGAGCGCATCGTGACGGAGACGCCGTCTATGCGGGAGAGCAAAGAGACGATCCATATCCCGAACCTGGATCACCCGACGAGCGGCGAGGTGGCGGCGGCGCGGCTGGCGATCAAGCCAGCTTGAGGCAAAAAGGGGGACGATGCCTAACCCATCTGACAGCGAAAGGTATCGGGACATTTTGAACCGACTGGCGCAGTTTGGGACGCTAAGCGATGCTGAGGTAGCGGAGAGGCTTTCGACGGGGCTGGCGGGGTTCTTGGGGCGGTGGGAGCAGGAAGTGCTGCCGTTTGTGGCGGCTGGGGGTGCGGAGTTGCGGTTTGTGGAGGGGCCGAACGGGCGCGGGAAGACGCATTTTTTGCAGGCGCTGGAGGTGGTGGCGCAACGGGCAGGGTTTGCCACCAGCCGGATCGAGTGCGGGATGGATCACACGCCGTTTGCGTCGTTGCAGGAGACATACCGCGCGATCGCGACAACGATGAGGGCGGGGCTCTTGGGGCAGAACGGATCAGGGACGGGGGTTGGGGGAGTACTTGGGGGTCTCTCTACCGAGCGGATGGCCGAGTTCATGAAGGCGCCGCGTGGGAATCCGGCTTTTCGAAACCTGGTGATCGCGTGTGCGAGGAGGGCGCATAGCGGTTTTCAGCGGGACCAAGTGACGCTGGACTTGCGGGCGTTGCTGCATCACGACACCAACCGGCGGGTGACCTTCCGGGATTTGTTCGATGGGGCGAAGAATTTGGGAACGAATCTGCAGCGGCCGCTAGGCAGGGTGGGCAAGCGGAACGCGGCGGTGTGGCTGCGGTCGCTGCTGGCGCTGCCGCGGCAATTGGGGTTCAAGGGGCTAGAGAAGATCCTGGTCTCGATGCGGGTGCTGCTGGATGCGCCGGACCAGAGGATGGAGCGGCTGGCGCTATTTGGGGTATTTGCGGCAGTGCCGGATATTATCCAACAAATGAAACCGGCGCAGTTCCTGTCGAGCCGGTTCCATGTGGTAGTGCCATTCCATAATGGGGATAACAATGCGCCGGTCATGGACCTGAGCGAACTGGGGAAGCAGAATGAGATGCTGCGGGCGATGGGTGAAAAGCTGTTACAGCTAGGGGTGCAGGCGCACGAGTGGAAGGTCAACCTGGAGCTGCAGCGGCGGAACCTTCGGCGGCTGGCAGACGTCACAGCGGGCCGGCGGTTGGAAGTGAACGCGAGACGGCTTTACGTGAAAGCGTGGTGCAGCCTGCTGGAGGAGCAAATGCGAAACGGCGAAGTGGAGAAGACCGAGGTGGAGTTGGCGAACCTGATAGACGGGGTGTACGCGGGATTCAAGCAGGCAGAGCAAAGTGCCAAGGAGGAGGACCTGGGCTGATGGAAATTCCCGCACGCCATGTCCGCAAGGGGGATTGCATTATCCGAGACGTGGTGCCGGGCGGGCGGGTTCTGGTGTTCGTGGATTACCCCGACCTGGGTCTGACTCACCGGCCAGCATGCCTGGATGAATTGGTGGACCGGCGGACCGGGGGGCCGATTTCGCTGGATGCTCCGCCAGCGCGGGAGGCGCCGGCGGCAGCGGCGAGCGCGCTACCGCCTTGGCAGCGGGCGCGCCAGACGCTGCTGGCGTTGCGGCTTGGGCAACCGACAATTGACAGTGTGAACGAATTGAGCGTGGGGTTGGAGGAAGTGAAGGACGCGTGCAAATGGGCCATTGCCCGGGCACAGACAGGACAGATTTCTTTCCTCGTATTTGAGAGCCCGTATGGAATGGGGAAGAGCCACGCATTGGGGTATTTGAAGATCAGGGCGCGTGAAGCAGCGATGGCAACTGGGAGCGTGGTGCTGGATGGCATCGGGGTTTCACTCTGTTTGCCGATTAGCTTGATCGGCGCGCTGGCGCACGCGGTTGAGTATCCGGAGGCGACGGCGAGCGACGGGTTGCCGCAACGGCTGGCCGGACTGGTGCTGCATCGGGAGACGGACAAGTTGAGTGTGGCCGGAGCTGAGCTCCTGTATGGGGCCTTAGAGAATCTGCGGGCGGAACATGTTGAGGACCCGGACAGGTGGGAAGTGATCGAGGATTACCTGAGCCTGGAGAGAAGCGCCAGCGAGGTGGGCCGGCACCTTGGGGTGCGGGTCGGGGCATTGAGGGCACACATGCGGGAGGCCCGCCCGGTACGCAGCGCCGATGGGGGGCCGCGAGGTGGCAGCTACGGGCGGCTGGTGGTGGCGATGGGCATCACGCCCGGTGCAGGCGAACGAGCTTCAATTGAGGAGTTAAGGAACGCGCTAGGTCTCAAGGAGCTAAAGAAGGAACTGGGTTTGCACTTGCGGGTTGTGCGTTTGCGGGAGTTGACGGTTGGGGAGTTGCGGGAGTTAGGGTGGAAGACAGTGCAGTTGTACCAAAGAGCGTATGGGATTGAGGTAGTTGAAGAGGCAAGGCTCGGAGCAATTCTTGAAAGAGGCGTGCGACGCATGGAACATGCCCCAGGAGGACGTAATCCGCGGTCTTTTATCCGACATTTTGCGGGCTGAGACCGACACAAGCACCGCTGGTGAAGTCGGGGGGCCAGACATTGTGGTTTCATTTTGGGGGAGAGGTTTATGAGCTCCTGCTGCGCGAATTGTTCCCTGGTTTCTTTGAGCGGCCGGTGATCGCCGGCATGGCGCTGAGCACGCTGCCGGGGTTTGATGCCGCAGCGCTGGGGGCGGTCAAGGCGTCGGCTCTGGAGCGGCTTGTCCGGAGCGAAGGTTTGCGGCTGTTGGAAGACGACGGCCTGGGGAGGTTCGCGGAAGACCTGCCCGAGGCGGGGGTGGAGGCGTTGCTGGCGGAACTGGAGATGAGTTCAAGATTTTGGACCTGGGCGAGCGCGCGCGAGGCAGGGACGGTATCGCCGATTGAGAAATGGCCGTTGCTGGGACGATTGCTTGCGGTGGGGTGAAACGGGCGGCGGGGCTGTGAAATTGAGTGGTGTAATTGGGGCGGGCCTAGAATCCGGTTTCTTATTCCTTGGCTCGGGAATTCTTCCGGGTCTAGCTTGTCAACAAAGATTCAGACCTCAGTAAACTGGCGCAACCTCAATTCCCCCAGTTTGGTTGAGCTTTTAGCGACCCCGCCCTCAGGTTAAGGTGGTCGAGCACCATCGCCCTAAGGTTGGGCGGTGGCGCCGGGATGACTGAACCGAAAGGGTTGCTGTACCGGCGGCTGCAATCGGCATCTGAGCCTCTTTGAAACTGAAGCCGGCGAAGCGTAGAACACCCTTCCTGCCACCGGGTTCGAGCCAACCACCACCCTCATGTGGCCTTATTTGTTAATCAGCGTCAGCGCCATGCTGCGTATCAGCTCGTCGAAGTAGTCCGGCACATTGGGTCCGAAGAAGGACATGATCCTGGGCTCATAACCATTCAGGTGATAGTAACGCGAAGGGATCACGTAACCGATGTAGTCCCCGTTGAAGCTGGTGACGGCGGCGTCGCTTCCCTGGACGCGCAGGAAGTCCTTGATCCCCAGCGCCAGCTCGCCGCTAAAATCACACGGGGTGGAAACCCAAAGCGAGTTCTCGATGCGAAAGACCTGGATGAAGCTATGGCTCTTGACGGGCAGAAGCTTTTGCGCCAGCCACGACCGCAACCGGATGTTATCGCTTAGGCGCGCATTGAGCGGAGGCAGGGTGACGTCGAGGCCAATGATTCCGAACGTCACCGAATTTGTCAGTGAGGTCTGGGGCAACCGTTCGAGCAAGGTCTTGGCCAGAGCTTGGCCCATTTGCTCGGCCCCTTCAAACCCTCTCCCTCCGGCCACCGGCGAGTGACTGCCCACCCCGCCGGCCAGGAACACCGCCAGGCCGCCCGTGGCCTGCTCCACCGCCCGCTCCCAGCAGCCCGGGTAATCCGCGCTAAATTCCATCATGTCGGCCGAGAGAGTGGTCGCGTGCGCCCCATAAACCCCCAGCACAGCGAGCTTGCCCGCGTCCTGCTTTACCACCGCATAGCAGAATTCGGGATCGACTCTGCCCAACCCGCCAACCAGGCGGTTCCGGATGAACTGGGAAGCAACAAAACGACCGTGCCCAAACTGGGCCGGCTTGAAATCAGCCAGGGCATCCCGCACCGCTGCCACAATGCAATCGGAAAACCACGCCCGCGCCTCGGGTTGGAAACCGCCGGCAAATGATTCCGCCACGATGCCCTGCCCCCACGCGCCCACGCTCGAATGCGTGTGCGTCGCGCTCAGGTAAATCTGCTCCCTTGATAATCCCAACTCCTCGAGCCGCCGCACGGCTTTTTCCGCCACTTCCCGGGGAATGATCAGGGCATCGGCCCCCACCATCACGCCCAGGCGGTCTCCGACTTTGAGCGCCACGGCCTTGACGAAGATGTCGTCGTGAATCCCCTGGGCGGGCTTTCCATGCCGGTTGCCGTATCCGGCCAGCGGGAGCGAGCGGAACCGTCCTTCGCTCGGGACATCCGCTGGCGCATTGACCGTGGGGCTCAGCCGCGCGCGGCCGAAGCCGGCCGCCAGTTGGCCGCGGGCGAGTTTGTTGGTCTCCGCGCCAGTTCGCAACTGCGCGACGGTCTCCGTATAATAGGATTCCCGGAAGTAGGGCCGGCTATCAACGGTATCCAGACAAAGGATGATGCTCGCCAAAACCAGCACGGCAAGCCCTGCCAAAATGCGCAGGCTGATGCGAAGGGGTCGTTTCACAGAGCGGAGTTTACCCTGAATCCGGCATTGTTCAACTCCGAGCCCCAGGGCGGATTCAAGAACCTGCAAAATCGTAGCCGCCGACGGCAGTCGGCG
>JBAXTC010000610.1:0-4924 GCA_037130375.1 Verrucomicrobiota bacterium
TCGCGGCGGGTGGAATCCTCGAACTCGCCAGCGCCCGTGGTGAACGCCGTCCGGCCCGGGCCGTAGGTCTTAACGTGGCCATAGACCTTGATGTCCCCGTTGGCCGTGAGGTTCAACGGCTTGGCTGTGTTAGCAAGCATCGTTCTTGGCGAAGTTTGCTCTGAATTGTTCTGGCAGTTGTGCGATTTTCGGGCACATTGGCTTGCGCTTTAGACTATGGACTTAAAACTTCCACCTTTGGGTGAGGGTGCCGATTCAGGCACGGTGGTGAACTTGTTCGTCAAAGAGGGCGATCAAATCACCAAGGACCAGCCTATTCTCGAATTGGAGAATGAAAAGGCTGTTGCCACCATTCCGTCCACCGGTGCCGGCACGGTCGCACGGATTTTTGTGAAAGCCGGAGACAAGATCAGCGTAGGGCACCGGATTCTCTCCCTCAGTGAGAGCGGCGCTGAGAGTCTCCAGACCGTTGCCAAGCCGGAGCCGGCTCCCGCCAGCGGGCGGGAGCGGATTATCCAGACGCCTTCTCCCGAACAAACAGCGCTCGCGGACGGACAGGAATTTCCCGATACTGGCGGCGAGCCGGAATCCGGTCTTGTCCCGGCCGCCGCTCCTTCCATCCGCAAGCTGGCCCGGGATTTGGGCATTGATCTCACTCGAGTGCGCGGCAGCGGGCGCGGGGGCCGGATCATGCTGGAGGACGTGCGCGCCTATATCCAACGGTTGCAGCGGCTGGCGGCCGCGCCAAAGGCCGTCGTGGCCGCAGTCGCTCCTGCTCCAAAAGCGGCGCCCGAGCAAATTGATTTCTCCAAATGGGGCGCGGTTTCCAAGAGTCCGCTCTCGCCGATCCGACAGGTTATTGCCCGACGGATGTCGGAGAGCTGGACGACGATCCCGCGGGTCACCCAGTTCGATGACGCGGACATTACTTCTCTGATGGCATTGCGGAGAAAATACGCTGCGGCCTACGAGCAGAAAGGCGTCCGGCTGACGTTGACTTCTTTCGCCGTGAAGATCGTTGTCGAGACGCTAAAGAAGCATCCGATTTTCAATGCCAGCCTGGATGATGTGGCGGCGCAGATCGTCTTCAAACAGTACTATCATATCGGCATCGCCGTGGATACCGAGGCGGGATTGATCGTTCCCGTTTTGCGCGACGCGGATAAGAAAGACCTGCTCGAGCTATCCCGGGAGATCGAAAGCCTGGCGGCGAAGGCGCGCGAGCGCAAAGTTACGGTCGAGGAGTTGAAGGGAGGGACCTTTACCATTTCCAATCAGGGAGGGATTGGCGGCGCGCACTTCACGCCCATTGTGAATAAACCGCAAGTCGCCATTCTGGGTCTCGGCCGCGGAGCGATGAAGGCCGTCGTGCGCGATACTACGGTTGTTCCGGGCCTCGTTTTGCCTATCGCTCTTTCCTACGACCATCGCGTAATCGACGGCGCGGTTGCCGCGCGCTTCACGGTGGATTTGGTGCAGGCGTTCGAGAATTTCCAAGAGGAAGACGTAAAGATATAACCGATTTATTACTCCATTGTTTCCCATGGAACCTATCAAGACTGAAATTGTAGTTGTGGGTGCCGGGCCGGGCGGCTATGCCGCGGCCTTTTACGCGGCGGACCTGGGTCGGAAGGTGATTCTGGTCGAGCGCGACAAAGTGCTGGGCGGCGTCTGTTTGAGCCGGGGCTGCATTCCGTCCAAGGCGCTCCTTCACGCGGCGCACAGCATCGCTTCCGCGCGCGAGTCCGAACGCCGGGGCATCACTTTCGGCGCGCCAACCATTGATGTGGCAAAACTGCGGAGCTGGAAGGAGTCCATTCTCAGCCGGCTCTCCAGCGGGATTGGGCAACTGGCCAAAATGCGCGGAGTTCAGGTCATGCAGGGGCGGGGTTACTTTGAGGATTCACGGACCTTGCGCGTCGAGACTGGCCAGGGACAGCAATTCATCCAGTATGATCATGCCATCATTGCCGTTGGCTCCAAACCTGCGATGCCGCGGGATTTCGATCTGGGCAACCCGCGGGTGATGACTTCCACCGAAGCATTGGAAATGGAAGAAGTTCCTGAGAATCTCCTGGTGATTGGCGGGGGCTACATCGGCATGGAACTGGGGACGGTGTACGCAACCTTTGGCAGCAAAGTGGTTTTGGTGGAGGCCCTCGACAGCATCCTGGCCGGGGCTGACCCCGACCTGGCTCGGCCGGTCGTGGCGTACGCCAGGAAGGCATTCAAGGAAGTTCGCCTCAAAACCAAAGTGGGCAAGATGGCTACCAGCGGCAAGCAGATCAAAGTCGAGTTCAATGTCGATGGCCAGAAGCGCGAGGAACTTTACGATCGCGTGCTCATCGCCGTTGGACGGTCGCCCAACGCCGACGATCTCGGCCTGGAAAACACGAAGGTTTCCTTTGACGAAAAGGGTTTCATCCATGTCAACGAGAAGCAGCAGACCACTGATTCGGCAATTTATGCCATTGGGGATATCGCCGGCGGCGTGCTGCTCGCGCACAAGGCCACCAAGGAAGGGCGGATTGCGGTGGAAGTCATCGCCGGACAGGACAGCGCGTTCGTGGATGTTACGATTCCTGCTGTGGTGTTCACCGATCCGGAACTGGCCTGGTGCGGATTGACAGAATCGGATGCAAAGGCCAAGGGCATCGATATCGCGGTGGCTAAATTTCCATGGGCAGCCTCGGGGCGGGCGCTTTCCTTTGACCATCCCGAAGGATTGACCAAGCTGATCATCGATCCACACAGCGAACGCATCCTCGGCGTGGGAATTGTCGGCTACGGCGCGGGCGAACTGATCGCCGAGGGCGTGCTGGCGGTGGAGATGGGTGCGACGGCGAAGGATCTGGCCCTGACCGTCCATCCCCACCCGACTTTGTCCGAGACTCTGATGGAGGCAGCAGAGGCCTTTTACGGTCATGCCACTCATACGTTGGTGCGGAAGAAGGCCGGGTAAGCTTGGTGTGGGTCAGCCAGGAATGACACTAAGTTGGTGCCCGGCCGCTGGAAACCCGAATCACCCCAGAGCAAGTAGCTCGGTGGGGCGATACGATTCAAGTCTGGACGGAGTGGCCGATTACTTCGGCAGCCGATACTTGGACTTCTCGATGGACTCGTTCGACCGGTTTGACCATACGGGTTCACCCTTGCCGGGAGCTACCGGTGTGAGTGCCCATTACAACCGACGACGTTCCAAAAGCAACACGGCACGCCGACACCAGTCTGTGTGACGTGTTCTCATCGGCCAGCAGCCGGATCTTCACGCACCAATGCCTTCTCCGTCAGGTAGAGGCTGCTCAAGGTGGACACCTCGAGGTGTCGCCGCTTCGCCTGACGGGTCAGTAGCGCCGCGTGGTGTTTTTCGATCCGACACGATTGCACAACAGTTGGCATGAACGGATCATCGTGTACAATGTAAACGCTGTCAAAACAACTGATTGAATCCACTTTGGGCGGGGCGGAGCTGACACCTTTTTGAACGGATAGACCGTCCGATTGGCGAAAGGGCCGCTGGGTCGATGAGTGCGCCACGGAAGAAGCGCCGCAGGAGCGCTGCTTGCTCCTTATAGCAACATGGTGCTCCTAGCGAAGCTGGGAACATCTTCGTCGCTGAAGATACGTATAAGGTGCAGGCAGGGGCGGACTGTTCCGGCTCGGGTTCCTGGCCGACTTCCTGTCCCGCACCGTTCTGATCGGCTTCCTGACTGGGGTCGGGTTCCAGGTGGGTATTGTCGTCCTGGACGAAATGCTCGGGATCCCCGTGCATAGCAACAATACCCTGGAGCAGTTTTGGGCCGTGCTCCGGAAGCTGCCCGAGTTGCTAGAGATACTCCCGGCCGGGAGGGTTTCGGCCGCGAAACGGATGGGGAAAGTGTATTTCGTCTGCCCCGACGCGGGCCGGAAAGTGCTTTACGCGGGGAATAATGACCAGTATCTTCACTACTCGAAGCTTGCCCAAAGCGCCCACGGGCGGGCGCTCGTGAAACAAGAAATGCAAGCCATCAATCGCTGGGTTTTCCCGCCAACGTGGGAAGCGGCCTGGGATGACTGGGATTCTGTTAACCTAGGATTTAAGGTGAATCAGCTTATGCGAATACTTGCTGGAGTTCGGTCGGTCAGAGCTAAATTATTGCTTGGTCTAGTCAATGCGCTACTGCTCCTGCTGGTTTGCGCGGTGCCGGCTTGCGCGCCAAACGGCAAGCCGATTGCCGAGTCCGAATACCGGACCAGGATTCCGGGCAATTGGCAGGGCACGGTCGGCGATATGAAGGAATCGATCAGCTTCCAGCCCGATGGAAGCTTCAAATCGCAGGTCCGCCCGTTGGGTTTCATCAGCAATACCCTGGGACAAGGCGTCACAGGCACTATCTTTGGGACCTGGACAATCGAAGGTCGAGTGATGACGCTGAAGATTGACGGGGCGGAAAACGAAACCCTGCGGAATAAGACGACGACGAGCACCGTTGAGAGCCTCCAAGCAAACCAGATGGTTGTGAAGAGCGCCAGTGGCGAGACTTCGACATTTGTCCGATTACTCTGATCCTGCTGCGAATATCTATCAAAAACCCAGATACAAGACCACGGCGGCGCATTCATTGACGCAGAGCACGCGGCACAGGCGGCTTTCGAACCGGCTGACGTCACCAGCGCAGAGCCGATACGGTTGCGGGGACTTGGTGAACCAGACATAGGTCGTTGATCTGGAGGATGAGACACGACTCTCCATCTCCAGTTCACAGAATTGTTCTGAAATTGGCCGCATCTATGGGTTGTTATGAAAATTAACGTGTTGCTTCGGCAAGAGTGTGTGACGGCTCTGAGGTTGGGCTGGTAGGCTCTGCTACATCAAAACGTAGCAGAGCCCAATGAAATCGAACTCGTCATGGTTGTTGGATATTGGAGAAGTGCAGCATCGGCT
>JBAXTC010000611.1:0-4921 GCA_037130375.1 Verrucomicrobiota bacterium
TGAAAGCAATGCCCGCATTCGTTAACAACGACTGCGCCTGTGTCACGTCGGTGGCCGCCGAGAGGTTAGCATTGATGACCGTAACAGGTTTGCCGTCCAGAAGCCGTTCGCGTTGTTTCCCGTCGTCGAAGCCGATCATGCTGACGTGGACATTTGCACCCGCGAGCACCCAGTCCCGGTCGCTCTCGGCGAAAAAGATGTCGCCGGTTTGCTTGATTCGTTTGAGGGTGTCGCGACTCGCGCCGCCTCTGATTCCTTGTGTCGCCAGCAAACCTGCCCGCTTGCACTTGCTTTGCTCAATCAAACCGCGCGCCTTCTCGAACCAGTAGCAGCAGAGGTCCGCTTCGGGGCGAACGCGATTCCTGAAGGTTTCAAACAGGGCCTCCACGTAGCTGCTGCCCAGTTCACGGCGAAGTAACTTGCCTCCCAGAAACGGCGGATTGCCCACGAGCACGTCACACTCCGGCCATTGGCGTTCGGTGTAGAATTTCAACGCGGCGGCTTCCGTGTGCTCTTCGGCCTGGGCATCCTTCAGAGTCCTGGCTTTGCTGTGGTAGTGGGGAACCAGCAGCGCGTCTTCGTTCACGAAGCCATCGAGGTTCTGCAAGACGGGTGTGCGGTCGTTGTCAAAGCCGTTGTCGCGACGCCATTGCAGGTAACCGATCTGCACCGCCACCTGGGCGAGTTCGTAGGCGTAGGGGTTGATCTCGATGGCGCGGAGATGGTGAACGCCGACTTCCGGCGTCAACTTGAAACCGAGCATGGTGGCAAACGTGATGACTTCCTTTTCGAGGTCCAACAGCATCTGGAGCGAGACGTAGAGGAAGTTGCCGCTGCCGCAGGCGGGGTCCATGACCACTATCTTGCGCAGCTTGGTGAGAAAGGCTTCGATGTGGGCGCGGTCCGCCGACGTACCCTTGCCCCGTTTGAAGGCAGACAGAGAGGCTTTGAGCGCGGCCCATTCGCGGCGGAGCGGGGCCATGAGCACGGGTTCAACCAGGGTGACGATGTCGGGCCGCCCGGTGTATTGCGCTCCCAGTGCGGCCAACTGATCAGGGTCCAGGCCACGGGCAAAGAGGGTGCCCATGATGCTGGGCTCGACGAACTGCCAATCCGCCTCGGAAGCTTCGGCGAGGGTGCGGCGCTCTTCCTCGTTCAGGTCAAAGACGGTGGAATCCTCGAAGAGATGGCCGTTGAAGTGGCGAATCTTGTATGGCCCGAACAGACCGCCATTGGCCATCGTGCGAAACAGCGATTCGAGCACCTGAGAGAACTGGTGCGGATCGTCCAACGCGGTCTTGGCAAGTTCCGAAAAGAGGTTCTTGGGCAGCAGGCCGGTGTCTTCGGCGAAGAAACAGAAGATAAGGCGATTGAGGAACCGGGCAATGCGGAGATTCTTCCGCTGCGCAACGTTGACCTCGGCGCGGGTGGCCGCATCGGCCAGTTCAGCGCTTTCGCGTTTTTGCAGCGAACGCGCAACCAGGGCGAACTTTTCCGCGAGCACCTTGGTGACCTGGTCGGTGGTGCGCTGGGGTTTGAGGAACTCAGGATTCTCGAACAGGGTGCCCAGAATCCGCAAGTTCTCCGGGCGGTCAATCGTGTCGTTGGTGAACTCGTGGACTTCCTGAACAGTGCCGTTGAAGTTGGTGCGGATGATGTAGCGGTCGAAATCGCAGACGACCAGCAAGGGCGGATTGAACAGGGCCTCCCGGTAGCGAAGGAGCTGCTTGTAGGCTTCATCGAGGTTCTTCTTCTTGCCCTTGTACTCCCAGCCGAAGCAGCCTTTCTTCCATACGTCAGCAAAGCCGCGTTCGGTGGGGTCGCCGGAGTCAGAGTGTTCGAGGTCGAATAGCTCGGCGTCTTTGACGACGCGCTTCTGGTAGCAAAAGAAATCATTACCGGTGGGGTCGGCGTCGGCAGTTGTTTGCTGGCCGAGCAAACGACAGAGGTCGTCAAAGTGAGCCTGGTAAGCCGAGGTTTCCTTGCCTTGGTAGCTCGACCATTTCTTTTTGAACTCCGCCCATGTCATGGTGGCCCGATGATTGGGCCGCAGTGGGGTTTGATCAAGGACGAAAAGAGTCCGGACTGGGATCCAGCGGGGGCACCCTTCCGCCTTGCCCCGACAATGCGCATACCTATAATGCGCCGATGCTCGATATCAAACTGATTCGCGAACGGCCGGACTTCGTGCGCCAGCGCCTGGCGACGCGCGGGGCAGGGGATGAAGCCCGCATCGACGAGGTGCTCAAGTGCGACGAGTTGCGACGCAAATTATTGGGTGAGGTCGAAGCGCTCAAGGCCCAGCGCAAGAACGTATCCAAAGCCATCGGTGCGCTCATGGCACAGAAGAAACTCGCGGAAGCCGAGGCGAAGAAAAAAGAGACTGGCGATCTGGGCGACCGGATCGCGGAACTCGACAAACAGGCGGCGGAGGCGGAGTCGGCCCGCAACCAATTGATGCTGCGGCTGCCGAATTTGCCCCACGAGTCGGTGCCGGTCGGGAAGAGTGCGGAAGATAATCCGGTGCTGCGCGTGCATGGCGAGCAGCCGGTGTTCGCCTTCAAACCCAAGTCGCACGTGGATCTTTGTGAGAGCTTGCGCCTGGTGGATTTCACGCGCGCGGCCAAGCTCGCGGGCAGCGGGTTCGTGCTTTATACGAATTGGGGCGCAAAGCTGGAGCGGGCGTTGATTCAGTTCATGCTCGATTTGCACACGGGCGAGCATGGCTACACAGAGGTGTCGCCTCCGTTCATGGTGGGACCGCAATGCCTCGAGGGCGTGGGCCAGTTTCCGAAGTTCGCCGACCAGTATTACGCTGTGCAGGAAGGGTTGGACGCAAGCACACTGGGCAAGTTATATCTCATCCCGACGGCCGAAACGCCCGTCGCCAACATTCACCGCGAAGAACTGCTGAAGGAAAGCGAGTTGCCGATCCGCTACTGCGCTTACACGCCGTGTTTCCGAGGCGAAGCCGGCGCGGCGGGCGTCGGGACGCGCGGCATGATCCGCGTGCATCAGTTCGACAAGGTGGAGCTGATCCAGATCGTGAAGTCCGAGAACGGCTGCGCGGCGCACGAGCAGATGGTCGCCCACGCCGAGCGCGTGCTGCAATCGTTGGGCTTGCACTATCGAGTCGTGCTGCTCTGCACGGGTGACATGGGCTTCGCCAGCGCGAAGACCTGCGACCTCGAGGTGTGGGCGCCAGGGCAGGGGAGTTATCTCGAGGTTTCCAGCGTGTCCAATTGTGAGGATTTTCAAGCCCGCCGAATGAACCTTCGCTTCAAGGCAGAGACGGGCGAGAACAAGTTTCCGCATCTGTTGAACGGCAGCGGCACAGCATTGGCCCGGCTTTTTGTGGCCCTGGTCGAAACCTATCAGCAAGCCGACGGCAGCCTGGTGATTCCACCAGCGCTCCGGCCTTACCTGAAAACTGAGAGAATTCAAGCGTGAGGGCCTTAACGGCAGTTCGAGTTAGTAGCGCAGATTTGCAACCTGCTGTATCGCAGGTTTGCAACCTGCATGGCCTCGTGAATTGGCAACCATCGCGATTATTATCGGCATGAGAATTCTGCTCGCGAGCAGCGAACTGTACCCGTACTCGAAAACCGGCGGCCTGGCCGACATGGTGGGAGCACTGGCCAAAACCCTGGCGCGGGGCGGACATCGCGTGGGGGTCGTCACGCCGCTGTATGCAGGGATTCGTGAGCGCTTTCCGGAACTCAAGCAGCTCGATTTGTATCTGGACATCCCACTCGGCACCCGGCAGGTGCGCGCCGAAATCTGGAGCCTCGAATCGGTCAAGGGGTTGACGGTCTATTTCCTTGATCAGCCAGGGTTTTATCAGCGCCGGGATTTGTATCAAGAGGGCGGCGTCGATTATCCTGATAACGCCGAGCGATTTATCTTCTTTTCCAAAGCCGTGGCGCGTCTGGCGCTGGAACTGGTTTGGCAGCCGGAGGTGTTGCATGTTCACGACTGGCAAGCGAGCCTTGCCGCACTGCTCATTCACCATCAGCGAAAACAAACAGGGCAGGGGAGCACCCCGGGAATTTGCCTGACGATTCATAATTTGGCGTATCAGGGCCTTTTTCCGGCGAGTCAGTATGGCCTGACGAATCTGCCTCGGGACTATTTCACGCCCCGGGGCGTGGAATTCTACGGCAAGCTCAGTTGTTTGAAGGCCGGGCTCGTCTATTCCGACGTCATCACAACCGTCAGCCCCAGGTATGCTCGCGAGATCACCACCGAAGAACTCGGTTGCGGTCTGGATGGCCTGCTGCGCCAACGAAACAGCACGTTGGTGGGAATCCTCAATGGGGTCGATTACGAGGAATGGAACCCAACCAACGATCGCTTTCTTAAATATCCATATCGCGCCAGCGACATCAAAGGCAAAACGGCTAACAAGCTTGATCTCCAAAAGGAATTCGGCTTGCCGGTCGATGCGTCTATTCCGCTTTTTGGCAGCGTCGGCCGGTTGGCGGAGCAAAAAGGCGTGGACATCATGTTCGGTGCCCTGGAAGAAATGGCCGGCGCGGGCCTCCAGTTTGTTCTCGTCGGCAGCGGCGTGCCGGCCTTTGAGAGGGCCTATCAAGACCTGGCCCGACGTTTCCCGTCGCAAGTCGCCGTCCAGATCGGTTTCGACGAGGGATGGTCGCACCGGATCGAGGCGGGTTGCGATTTCTTCCTCATGCCATCCCGCTTTGAACCGTGCGGCCTCAACCAGATGTACGGTCTGCGCTACGGCACCATTCCAATTGTCCGCACCACGGGCGGCCTCGACGACACCGTCATCGATGTCCGAGAAGACCCTGATAAAGCCAACGGCATCAAATTCGTTGAGTATTCCGCACCCGCTTTGGCCAAGGGAATCCGCAAGGCCCTTGTTCTCTTCAAAGAATCTGCGTTATTCCATCGCTTC
>JBAXTC010000612.1:0-4912 GCA_037130375.1 Verrucomicrobiota bacterium
GATTTTATTGAGCAAAGCTAGCGATCATGTAGTCTATCCTACGGTCTTGGCAGTAAGTCCCGGACGGCTGACTGATCGCGCAGGGGTCCAGCCGTCCCTATCGGGATTTATGCATCTTTAAACTCGCGCACACAATGCTGAGACGTTGGGCTTGTCGGGCAGCCTTTCGGGATGAGGAGGGCCAAATCCTAGCGGCATTGGACTCTACGGCCTGCCAGCAGACTTCGAGCCGTCGATCAAACGCTGAGGGCGGGTCGCTACACCTGCCCATTTTCTTCAGAGCCTCGAAATTGCGCTTCACAGCATCCAACCGATCTTTGCTCGTCTCGTGCTCCACCACATACCACTGGGTCTTGCCCTTGCCTTCGCAGAATGCAAAAACGGCCTTCCAGTCCACGTCACCCTCGCCGATCAACCCTTCGGGTCCGGCGCCATGAGCTTTGATATGGATGGTCTGCGCGCGGCCAGGGTACTTCTTCAACACCGCCACTGGATCAGCCCCGCCTTCGCGGCAGTTGCTCGTATCGAGCTGCATGATGACCTCGGGCCTGGTATTGCCGAAGAACAGGTCCCAGGCCGAAACGCCCTCGATGGCCTTGAAGTCGTGCGCGTGAGCATGGTAGCCAACCCACATTCCATCGGGCTTCACCGTCTGGGCGACGTTGTTAAACAGTTTGGCCCGAGCGAGCCACTCCTGTTTTGATTCTGTCTCGTTCATCCACGGGACGATGAGATACTTGTTCCCAATGGTGCGGTTGAAGTCCACGGTCTCCTTAAGCTTGTCGCCCTGGATTGATTCGTAAGGCGTGTGCGTGCCGCAGGCCACCAAGCCGTTGTCATCGAGCATCTTTCGCAAGTCCTGAGCGCTGCGGCCATGATAGCCCGCAAACTCGACCCCCTTGTAGCCGATCTTTGACACCGCCGCCAGCATGCCGGGCAGGTCTTTCGCGCACTCCTCCCGCAGCGAGTAGAGCTGTAAACCAACGGGAATCCGCTTGCCCGCAGCCGCCGGGGCCACCTGCGCAAGGCCAAAACCGATGCTCGCTCCGGCGACGCCGACTGCACTGCGCCGGAGAAACTCGCGTCGGGAAACTGTGAGGGATGAAATATGACTCATGAGATGGTGCTTTCAGTTGATGATTCTTAAACAGACGATCGACATTGCATCCCGAACCCTAACCATTTGACTCACATGCGTCAAGCAGACCCGAATTACATTTGTCTTCTGGCATCCGGGCGAATTTGTTATGGTATTTGCGCAAACGGCGCAGTACAAATGACAAGTGCCAAGCATCACGAAGCTGGAGATACCGGACCAACCGGCGGTTTGAGTGTTGCAGACCCAATTCCCTTGCACCTCTAAAGTCTCATGAGAATCATCACCGACGAACGTTGCACGGGCTATTCTCACCCGGGCCACCCGGAGCGACCGGAACGCATCAGTTCCACCCGGGAAAAGCTCCGCCGCCAGACTGAACTGCCGATTGACTGGAGCAACCCCGGCCCATGCGATGAAGCTGCGATTCTCCGCGCGCACAGCTCGGACCTGGTGACCCGGCTCATCAGATCGGAAGACTTCGATACGGACACTCCGTTTTTTCCAAACATCGCAGATTATGCCCGAGCTTCAGTTGGCGCTGCTCTGGAAGCGTTGCAGGCCGCGCGCGCCGGGGAAACAGTTTTCAGCCTGATGCGTCCGCCAGGGCACCATGCCACTCGCAATCGAGCCATGGGTTTTTGTTATTTGAACAACGTCGCCATCGCCGCCCTTGAAGCGCTGGCCAACGGGACCAGGCGCGTTGCGGTTTTTGATTTCGATGTTCATCACGGCAACGGGACCGAGTCGATTCTTTTGAACAAGCCGGGCGCCGCTTTTTTCTCCATTCACCAATTCCCCTGTTATCCGGGCACCGGCACCCGGAACGTCGGCGCGAATTGTTTCAACTACCCCGTCCCACCGCAAACGCTTCGCGGGGAATACCGGCATGTGCTTGCAAGCGCAGTCGAACATTTACAATCTTTCAAACCGGGCATGGTGGGGGTCTCCGCCGGTTTTGATGCCTATGCGCGCGACCCGCTGGCACAGGGTTCGCTGGAAGCAGAAGACTTCTATTGGCTGGGCCAGTCTTTGCGGAACCTGGGCGTACCCTTATTCAGCCTGCTCGAAGGCGGTTACAGCCCCGACTTGCCGGACTTGATTCTCGCCTACCTGAAAGGGCTGGCGGGAAAATGAACCGCGGGGCGTGACGGGGCAGCCCCACCGCATCTGGAAGATTAGGAACACCGCAAGGCGGCCTCGAGCTGGCGAAGGTCTTTGGGCAATTCAGCGGTCCAGGTCATGCGCCTGCCGGGCTGATCCGGGTGTTCAAGGCTCAGAACTTCGGCGTGCAACGCTTGACGCGGGAAATCAACGGGCGGGTTTGAGTTGGTCTGCGGGCGATATGCCGGATTATATGTGCGGTCGCCGATCAAGGGCAGCCCGGCGAAGGCGGCCTGAACACGAATCTGGTGTTTTCGACCGGTTTCAAGCCGGATCCGCAATTTGGTGACGAAACCTTTGCCGCCACGGAACGGGTACTCGGCGATGACCTCGTAGTGCGTGATGGCCTCTTGAGCCTCGGGCCCGGGGGCATTTGTGTGGTTGTCGGAAAGGACGTGCTGGCGCATCTCGTCCCGGCTCAGTTGAAGCCAGTTTTGCCAGGTGCCTTTGGGCGCGCCTGACTTGCCTTCCACAAAGGCGACATATTCCCGCTTCATGATGCGGGCTTTTAATTGCTCGATGAGGCGGTGGCGCGCGGCGGGACTCGTGGCAATGCAAAAGACACCACTGGTATATTGGTCCAGACGATGAACTGGCAAGGGTTCGAGGCGGCGATAGGCGGGCGGCAGCGACCTTCCGGCAACGCTGCGGTCCCGGGCTTTGAGTTTACCCACCAGGAAGTCAGCGAGAATGCTAAGAGCGGAAAGCTCGCAATTGGGCGCAGGGACAGAGATGAGCCCGGGCCCCTTGTTGACGATGGCGAAGGCGTGATCAAGGTAGAGCAACGAAACGCGCGGATGAATCTGCCACCCGGAGCCGCACGCCAAAGTGGTGGCGTGCCGATCGAGCAGTTCCAGGGTGTCGCCCGGGTCCGGGATGGTTTGATGGGGTTTGCGAATAACCACGCCGTTAACACTCACACGGCCTGCCAAAATCCATTGTTTGGCGCGGGTCTTCGGTGTGTCGGGATATTTCCGCAGCAACCAATCCAACAACGGGCTGGGCTTAAGTTCGATCGCATCCCAAGTGGCAGGCATAGTGTTCGGGGATTAAATATTTTCGCCAAGAGTAGGGGGCGCCTGGTATCCGATCTCACTCTCCGGCGGCAAGTCTGCCATTTCTTTGACCAACACACGGTATTGACGGATCTGGAAGGAAACCTCTTTCCCATCCTCCAGCGCCTGATGCGCATACTCCTCCTTGGTCATGCGCGCCCGAACAGTCAAACCGCTCGGCAATTCGAGTTCGACCCGCAACAAGACTCCCAGGAAGAATGTGTGCCGCAATACGGCGTGGTAACGGTACTGCGTCAGGTCGGAGGAAATCTGCACGTTGTAAGGGCGAAAGCCGATTCGGAGCTTTTGCCCATCGGCTTGGCCGTGAGCGGGGAACTCCAGTTCGCCCAGGCGCGCCACGCCGCCGCGCACCTCCGGCTCCAAGACATTCATCGCTCCAATAAAACGGGCGACGAACTCATTCGCGGGCTGATCATAAACCTCGCGTGGCGTGCCGACCTGTTCCAGAAGCCCGCGAGAGAAGATCACGATCCGATTGGCCACCTCCAGCGCTTCTTCCTGATCGTGCGTGACAAAGATGGTGGTGACATTCAGATCGTGATGCAGGGTCACCAGCCACTCGCGCAACTCCTGGCGAATCTTCGCATCCACCGCTCCAAAGGGTTCGTCCAGCAGCAACACGCTCGGCTTGGGTGCGAGTGCGCGCGCAATGGCCACCCGCTGGCGCTGGCCGCCCGAAAGCTGGTGCGGATACCGGTTTTCCAGCCCTTCCAGCCCGAAAAGTTTCAGCAGTTCGGCGATCCGTGATGCCACGTCCGCCCGTTTCCACTTCTTAATCTTCAGTCCAAAAGCGATGTTCTTGAACACACTCATGTTCTTGAACAGCGCATAATTCTGAAACACAAATCCGATGTTGCGTTGCTGCACCGACAGATCATTGACGCGCTGGCCGCGGATGAATACGTCGCCGGTCGTCGGCATCTCCAAACCGGCGATCATCCGCAAAACCGTCGTCTTACCGCCGCCGCTTGGTCCCAGCAACGCCATCAGCTCGCCATCGTTGACCGAGAACGAGACGTTGTGAACCGCGGCGACTTCGCCGAACCGCTTCGAGACGTTTTTTAACTCAATGCTCATCGAAAACCCTCCCAACTATCAACCGTTCCATCCGCGCTTGCCTCCATTCGAGGAAGGTCTTAATGCCCAGGGTAACCAGAGCCAGCAGCGCCAGCAAACTGGCGAGCGCAAACGCCGCAGCCGCGGAAGCTTCGGTGGCGCCCTGGTAAAGCGCCTCGACACGCAAGGGCATGGTCTCGGTCTGACCGGCAATGTGTCCTGACACGACAGAAACGGCTCCAAATTCTCCCATGGCCCGCGCGTTGCAAAGAATGATGCCGTAAATGAGCCCCCATTTCACCGATGGCAGCGTCACATACCAGAAGGTCTGCCACCCATTGGCTCCCAACGTCAGCGCTGCTTGCTCCTGCTCCGTGCCCGTCGCCTGCATGACGGGAATCAATTCGCGCGCAACGAACGGGAAGGTGATAAAAACCGTCGCCAGCACAATCCCCGGCACCGCGAAAATGATTTTAATATCGTGCGCGTCGAGCCATTTGCCAAAAAAACCCTGGGCCCC
>JBAXTC010000613.1:0-4912 GCA_037130375.1 Verrucomicrobiota bacterium
AGCGCGAACTGCCGTTCGCGGCTACGAATGGTAGCCGCCGACGGGAGTCGGCGCTGACTTCTCGGGCGGGCGAGAGGGTAAGATTATTTCGGCGGAGCATCCCCCGCGCGGCCGAAAAGTTAGCGCGAACTGCCGTTCGCGGCTACGAATTGGTAGCCACTATCTACATAGAACACATTAGTCAGAATTACAGAATCAACCCGATGGTTGTTTTTTGCCCTGTGTGGCAGGGTGATGTTCTGATGAACGAAAATGAAACCCAATTTTCCTCCACCCGAACTGCGTCAACCGCATTGAAAAGCGGACCCCCGCGGGTTCTGCTGGTGGACGACGAGCCGGAGTTTTGTTGGGTGATGGTTAAAACCCTTCAACATGAAGGGTTTACACCTCTGCTGGCGCACGACGGAAAAACCGCCTTGGAGAGAATACGGACCGATTGCCCGGAAGTGCTGATCACCGATGTACAGATGCCGGACATGGACGGCATGGAACTGCTGCGGCAGGCGAAGGCATTGAACCCGGATCTGCCGGTGGTGGTTATTACTGGCAACGCCGGCATTGTCCAGGCGGTGGCGGCGATGCGCGCGGCCGCCAGTGACTAT
The DNA here is from genome assembly GCA_037130375.1 of Verrucomicrobiota bacterium. Lineage (GTDB taxonomy): Bacteria > Verrucomicrobiota > Verrucomicrobiia > Limisphaerales > UBA8199 > JAPLUA01. Next base: position 603 of record JBAXTC010000613.1, read on the forward strand.
TTATCCAAGCCATTCAAACAGCACGAGTTGGTCCGCGCCGTCCAGCGGGCGGTGACCGAGCATCAACTCAAGCGCAAGCTCAAACAACTCTCCCGACACGCCGACCACGCCGACGCCGACGTTAACGAGACGCTGACGGAAATAATGGGGCCGAGCGATGCGGTAAAGCAGTTGATCGCACAAGTCAATCTTGTCGCCAATTCCAACTTCAACGTCATTATCATTGGCGAAACCGGCTCAGGCAAAGAGGTGATCGCCCATGCCATTCACCAAGCCAGTCAGCGTTCACACGGCCCTTTCGTGCCGGTCGATTGCGGTGCTATTCCCGAAACCCTGGTCGAGGGCGAGCTTTTTGGTTATGAAAAAGGCGCTTTCACCGGTGCCGTCAGTGCCAAACGCGGTAAATTTGAAACGGGGGCGGGCGGCACTTTGTTTCTGGATGAAGTGCTCAACCTGCCCTGGGCTTCTCAAGCCAAGTTGCTGCGCGCCCTCCAGGAGAAAGTCATCTGGCGGCTTGGGGGAACGGCACCCGTGCCGCTGGATGTCCGCCTCGTGGTGGCAGCCAACCAGAGCCTCGATACGGCGACGGAGGCCGGAACATTTCGCGTGGACCTCTTTTTCCGGCTCAATGAGTTCCAGATTCGCATCCCTCCCCTGCGCGATCGGAAGGATGACATCATTTTTCTGGCCAAACGGTTTCTGGATTTGACCAACCAGGAACTCAACAAGTCCGTCCAGGGCATTTCAGAGGCTGCGGTTCTTCTCCTGCTGAATCATGCCTGGCCGGGTAATGTGCGACAGCTTCGCTCGACGATTCGGCGCGCGGTCCTGCTGGCCACTGATGTCATCACGGAACAACACCTGGATATCTTTTCTGCCAGCGATGCGGGTTCTCGAGTATCGGGAGACGACACGGGTTTGCCAGCCAAGAACGAGGATTTGCCTGCGCTTAGGACAATCGTCGAGAGAATCACTACCTTCGTGGAGCGGACGGCCCTGGTCGATGTGCTGGGCCGGGTGCATGGGAACAAAGCCCATGCCGCCCGGTTGCTTCAGGTTGACTATAAAACGATGAAGTCAAAAATCAGGAAATACGGGATAGCCACCCTGGACCCAACCCCAACCCCAACCCAAACAACTCCCGATGTGAATCCCTTCCCGTCCTGGACGGAGTTTGTTCCGGCCATGCCGATCTGATGCAGAAGCGCAACCAATTGGCCGAGACGGGCGAAGAGCCGCTGCACACCGCCGGAATATCTGGCAATGGCAAGGGGTTCAAGGTGGGCTATGGTTACACCGGCTATATCGTGATCGCGGCGATTATTGCCCTGTTGGGCGTGGTGATGTACATGCTCATCCATTTCAATCGGTCAGGCCGGGAACAAGATGTGGTCGAATACGAGGCGCTGCAGGTCTTGCTGGCAAAGGAGGTTTCGCATGAAGTGGCTCAGTGCTTGAAGGACGGGTCCGATTACCTGAAAACGCTCTCCGGGCTCGAGTCGGTTCAACGGGGCGGCTCGCGCGAAATCCTCAAGGACTTCGAGTCGTATCGCAGCATGCCCTCCGGAAAAGTGTTCGAGCACGCAGTGATCTCAGTGGTCAACACGCAGGGTGTCGCGGCCTTCTCCACCGCGCTGGACATTCAGGGTTGGGACTTTTCTTCTTATGAGTTCTTTAACCGGGCAGCGACCAATAAGAATGATGGCAACGTGTTTGTTTCTTCGTGGGACCAGGGTGCCGCCGTGCCGAAAGGGATTTTGCCAGACTCGTTTCTGCTCGCCAAACCCATCTACCAGACGAACTGGGATTCGGCGGCACAACGCCCGGTCGAAACCTGGTCGGGAGTGCTGCTGCTGACGATGGATATACAAACCCTTTTGAAGGAATTTCTCGCGGCGTCGGGTCCCACCGGCAGCCGCGGTAACATCTGGATCATGGACCACGATGGCACAGTGTTGATGCAGACAGAGCGCCCGGAAATGGTGCAGAATAATATTAGTATGTTTCACCCCGGGTCGCAATGCGCTCAATGCCATCTGACGTTTGGTTACGCCCGGAAGATGCTGGGCGGCGGCTCCGGCACCACCGAGTACCAGTTAAGGCTGCGACCAAAGAAAATAGCTTCGTTTGTTCCCATGCATTTCGCCAATGTTTCCTGGATCATGGTCGTCAACTCGTCCTACGACAATGTGACCGCCTTTGTCTCTCACCAGTATCAAACCATGCTGGTGCTCATCGGGACGGTGGTTGTCGTTCTGGGTTTCGCATTCGTAGGGGTTTACCGGGTGAACGCTTCACGAACCCACGCCCACGAGGAGGCCCTGCGGTTGCGGCTAAAACGCGAATTCGAGGAAAAGGTCCGGCGGGCCGAAACCGAAACCCACCAGCGTTTCGAGCAACTGTTCCGCAAGAGTCCGGCGCTGATGGCGCTTCTCACGTTGCCAGAGCAGCGGTGCTTCGATATCAACGAAGCCTTCTTGAACGTGCTCGGCTTTCCAAAAGACGAAGTCATCGGCAAGACTGCCGTCGAACTTGGTCTGTTCCCGGACTCCGGGCAGCAGACTGGCGCGGTGGATAAGCTCCTGGCGAAGGGGCGCATTACCGACTTTGAATCCGACTTTGAATTCAAAATCCGGTGCAAGGACGATGCCCTCGTGGACGGCATTTTCTCGGGCGAAGTCATCAGCAGTCATGGGCAGCAATACTTCCTGGTGGTGATGGTTGACATCACCGAACGCAAGCGGGCCGAGGCGGAAATGTTGCAGATGCTGGCGACCGAGCGCGAACTCAACACCCTCAAGAGCACTTTTGTCACCATGGTGTCCCACGAGTTTCGCACCCCACTGGCCGCCATACTCGGCGCGTCGGAGATGCTCGAGGACTTTTACGACCGCCTGGAGCCGGAACGGCGGACGAGCTATTTTCAGTTGATCCGAATGGAAACCCAGCGCATGACGGGCATGATGCAGAACGCGTTGCTGCAAGGGCAGTTGGAAGCCGGGCGGGTGGAATTCCAGCCCCGGTCCGCCGACGTCGTCACGCTGTGCCGCCAGGTCGCGGCTCGCACGCAGGCGACTTTCCCCAAACACCCGCCGGTCCACTTCGTGGCCGACGCGCCCCCGTTGCGGACCCTCGCGGATGAAACTCTGCTCGAGCGCGTGTTCAGCAATCTCCTGGCCAATGCCTTCAAATACTCTCCCGCGTTGACGCCGGTTCGCTTCTCCGTCCGTCGCGTGGAGGAGGAATGGGAGATACAAGTCCAGGATCACGGAATCGGCATCTCCGCGAGGGACCAAGAGACCCTTTTCTCGGCCTTCCGACGCGGCAGCAACGTCGGCAACATCAAAGGCACCGGCATGGGCTTGTACATTGTGAAGAAATGCGCCGAACTGCATGGCGGCCGAGTGGAGCTCCGCAGCCAGACCGGTCAAGGCTCCACTTTTGTGTTCGCGTTTCCCTGGAGGCCGGCGGAGAGTGTCTCAAGCAAAGACTCTTTTTTTCGCGACACTAGCTTTGCACTCTGCCAAAGTGGTGTTCGTGTATGAATTGAGCGACATTCTGTTGGAAACCTTTGTCCACCGCAGCCGCTTTGGCGGCGCCTGACCGCTTTCATGAATTTCCCCAATGGCGTAGCAAACCCAAGGCGGGAGAGTCGAACATTATGAAAACACTCATTGTCGAAGACGACCTCACCAACGGCACGGTGTTGCAGGGTCTCCTGAAGAGCTACGGCTCGTCCCACATTGCCGCCAACGGCAAGGAAGCAGTCGAGGCTGTGCGTCTGGCCCTGGGGGCCAACCAACCTTACGACCTCATCTGCCTGGACATCATGATGCCCGAAATGGATGGACATGCCGCACTCAAGCTCATCCGCGCCCTCGAGGAGGATGCCGGCATCTGGGATACCTACCGGGCCAAGATCGTCATGATCACGGCGCTCTTGGAAGACGCCCATAACGCCACCGCCGCCCACATGAGCCTATGCGACGCCTATCTGGCCAAGCCCGTTGACATTACTAAGCTGCTCAAAATCCTGCGCCAACTGGCCCTCATCGCCTGAAATCACTGCTCCGCAAGCTCCGTCAGGTGCGGCATGGGACCATTCGTCTGGTCCAATCCGACATGCCGCTCCTGACGGAGCTTGGTTCTCGGGGGAGCGCCTCAGCTATAAACATGCCGCTCCTGACGGAGCTAAGCCCGACGGGCCGCCCCCGACAGCTCTCCGTCAGGAGCGGCATCTCTATAGTGCCGCCGTGACACCACCAGCTCCGTAGTGGCATGTTTATAGAAACGGACACCCAGGCGCTCAG
>JBAXTC010000614.1:0-4909 GCA_037130375.1 Verrucomicrobiota bacterium
GCAGGTCTCCGACCTGCCGGTCCACGGAGTCTCCGACTCCGTGCGGAATTGTTGATTCTTTGGCCTTCTCCTTTGCGGAGCAGCAGCTTTTTCTTGCCCATTCCCCTCTTGCCACTATCTTGAAATAGAAACCGGAGACATAACGATGATCGAGGATACCATAGGAAAAATCGAGGCCAGAATTGAGGGTGCTGATGCCATCAAAGAAGACCGCCGGCATGAACTGCTGGAATTGCTGGGCACGCTGAAGTCGGAAGTGGCTGCATTGTCCCAGACTCACGGCGAAGAAGCGCAAAGCATTGCCGGTTTCACGGAGGTCTCGACGCATGAGGCTACGCGCGCGGAACAGAACCCGGAGTTGCTCAAGCTCTCGCTGGACGGCTTGGGCTCTTCAGTGCGCGGATTTGAAGAGTCGCACCCACGCCTGGTTCAGATCGTTAACGCAATCAGCAACACATTGGCCAACCTGGGTATTTGAGCGGAGATGGCCAAACCGGCGCTGATTAGGAGCGGCGGCCAAAGGGGGAAAGTCGCTTCTGTTGCAGCCGAGTTTTCTTGCCAGAGCCCTTTTAATCCAATCTTATGGCGGCGTGATTAACGCAATGTGTCGCCGCGATTTCCTGAAGCAAGCTTCCGTTCTGACTGGCGGCCTGGCCACCCTGGGTGGTGCCGGCTCGCTGCGCGCTGCCAGGAGCCCGAATGAAAAGGTCGTCGTTGGCATCATCGGCTGCAACGCGCGCGGCATGGCCCACATCGCCGCTTATCTGGCCCTGCCCAACACTGAGATTCGCTCCATCTGCGACGTGGACAGTCGCGCCGTGGAAAAGGGCGTCGCAGCCGTCGCGAAGAAGCAGCAGAGAGCGCCCCGGGGCGTAAAGGACATTCGCCGCATGCTCGATGACCCCGAGTTGGACGCCGTCTCGATTGCGACGCCGGATCACTGGCATGCCCCCGCCACAATCCTTGCCTGCGCCGCCGGGAAACACGTTTACGTCGAGAAGCCGGGCAGCCATAACCTGCACGAAAGCGAATTGATGGTAGCCGCCGCGCGCAAACACAAACGCGTTGTGCAAATGGGCAACCAACGGCGCAGTTGGCCGTGGGTCATCGAGTCCATCGAGGCTCTGCGCGCGGGCGAAATCGGGCGGGTGTCTTTTGCCCGTGGGTGGTACACGAACCATCGCGCCTCGATTGGCCACGGCAAACCGGCGCCGGTTCCAGACTGGCTCGACTACTCTTTGTGGCAAGGGCCGGCCCCGGAACGGCCCTTCCAGGACAATGTCATCCATTACAACTGGCATTGGTTTTGGAATTGGGGCACCGGCGAACTCGGCAACAACGGCGTCCACGCCCTCGACCTTGCGCGCTGGGGTCTGGAGGTCGATCTCCCTCAACGCGTGACGTGCGGCGGCAATCGTTACCACTACAAAGACGATTGGGAAACGCCTGATGTTTGTGTCGCAACCTTTGATTACGGAGACAAGGGGATCACTTGGGAAGGCCAGAGTTGTGACCCGCGCGGCTTCGAAGGAGCAGGCTTTGGCGTCAATTTCTATGGTGAGAAAGGCTGCATGTCCCTCGCCGGAAGCAACTGCACGATCTACGATCTCAACAACAAAGTCCTCCGCGAGATCAAGAGCAAGCGCGACGGGCTTTTTGATTTTGACTCAGTCCATTTCGGCAACTTCATTGACGCGATACGCGAGGGCAAACCGCTGCGCTCAGAAATCGAAGATGGCCAAAAGAGCACGATATTGTGTCACTTGGGCAATATCGCCTGGCGCACCGGCCACACGATCAACTTCGATTCGGCGTCGCGCAAGATCGTGGGAGACCAAACTGCGGCCGCCCTCGGAAGTCGCGCTTACCGTGCGGGTTGGGAACCGAAGGTGTGATCGCTATAACGTTCACACGTCGGAACGACCGAGATGTTAGAAGCCTCCGAACCCCAGAAAACCCCGCCCTCCCGTTTCCCGTTCCCCTCTTCCCTCTTCACGGAAACTCTTGCCTGTCAGCGCACGGTTGCAGGCTGCCGATGGCGGCCATCAACTCATCCGCGACCTGCTGGTAGATTTCCTTCAGACGCCGCTTCGAGCAGACTTTTGCTTCCTCGCGCAGTTGCTCGAAACGCATGGGGTTGCCGTACTTCACCGTCAGCCGATATGGACGCGGCAAACGCAAATGACGTCCGTAAGCATCGTAGGTTCCAAAGACCCGCACCGGCACAACCGGGGCGGTCGATTTTATCACCGTTAGCCCGATGCCCGAGCGCGCCGGCTGCAACTTTCCGTCCCGGGTTCGCGTCCCTTCGGGGAAAAGAATAATGGCCCCGCCAGCGAGGAGCCGATCCAAAATAGCCCTGAGCCCTGCCGCGCCGCCGCCATCCCGATTGACCGGCACCACCTGCCAATGGCGCAACACCCAGCCCATTACTGGGAACCGGAACAGGTCCTCTCGCGCCAGATAATTGATGCCACGCCGCAGCCCGGAACCAACCAAAGGCGGATCGAGAAAACTGGCATGGTTCGACGCCAGAATCAGCGGCCCTTCCAGCGGCACCCGTTCGGGATTACAAACGCGCCACCGAAAATACAGCTTGAAAAGCGCCCGGTAGCAGCACCAGCCGACGAAATACGGAAGGTTCATGGGGTGGCTTCCAAGGCTCCGCCGTTCTGCGCTCTGGCCACCGGCCGCTGGATTTCCTCTGTCATCTCGCAGGTGCCTTTTGACTTTTCGCCTCTGATTTCTCGCGGTTCGCCAGCCGTTCCCTGATATCGGCAAGAAGGGTTCCACTGGTCTGCTCGGAGGTCATCTGCGAGTTATCGATGACCTTGGCGCCCAATGCAATCATCAGAGGCGCGGCGGCACGCTGGCTGTCACGTTGGTCGCGCGCCGCCAGGTTTTCCTGAATCCCGTCAGCAGCCCGCCGACGCGAGCGTTCCGCCAATTGGGCATCCAGGTAATACTTGAAATCCGTCTCCGGAAAGACATTCGTGCCGATGTCGCGGCCCTCCATGACCAGGCTCCCAAACTGGATGCAATCCCGTTGGGTCTTCTTCATCCAGTCCCGCACTTTCGGGACGGCGGCGACGTGTGACACAGCGGCGCTGACTTCGTCCGTGCGAATCTCCTGGGCGGGATAATACCCGTCCACCGCCAGGTAGGCATTATTGTCAACGCACTTAAGCGCGGTCTTCCACCGGCGGCAACCAGCAGCCACTGCTTTGGCGTTCTGCACATCGATATTGTGCTTCAGGCAATACCAAGCCAGGGTGCGGTACATAGCGCCCGTGTCCACATGCACAAAATTCAATGCCTTGGCGACCAATTTGGAATTGGTGCTCTTGCCGCTGGCGCTTGTGCCATCGATGGCGATTACGATTGGTGGTTTGGTTTTCGGGGGCGGCATGGTTCGATTAATGGGTTACAAGCGTTAAATGAGATGCCTGGCGTAACGAGTGGCGCCATCTCTTTTCTGTTGTAACCATCTGACTTGTACCGTGCTCATTCGGAAAAAAGCTCATCGCATGTCAAAGTGCGGCCAGTCTTAGCGTCGAGAATCTTCGCGCCGAGTCCGTGCGGCGGCGGGGCAGCCAGTTTCGGGAAGAAATTCGGGAACGTCTTTTTCACGCACGCAGCATTCTTGAGCTTTATGCCCGGAACTTTCAATCCTAGAATTGCAAAGCACATCGCCATGCGATGATCGTTGTAGGTTTCGATTTCTGCGCCATGCAGTTTCGAGGGATAAACCGTCAGGCTATCGCCTTCCTCGACGACTTTTGCGCCGCACTTGGTCAACTCGGTCCGCAAAGCGGCGACACGCTCGCACTCCTGCAGCCGCAGGCGCCGCAAATCAGTAAATCGAACCGGTGCGACCGCAAATGGTGCCAGCACGATGGCGGTCATGATGCTGTCGCCGAGGTCGCGGTCGCGGGAGATTTCCGCGCCGCCGATGATTTCCTCAGTGCCTTTCGCCGGATCTTCCTGGCCGTCACCGCTGCCTAACGGAAGGCCAAAGAGGAGAGGGGCCGCCGTCCCGAGGAACCCATCGAAGTGTTGATCCACCTGCCAACCTGACGTTGGCCAATGCGCCACCTTCACCGCTCGCAACTGTGTCGTGGGAATCGCAACGCCGAACTGCTCCGAATATTCGAGCGGCTCGGACTGCGGCACGAGTTTGGCGGCAGCCAGGAAATAACTCCCACTGGATGCGTCTGGCTCAATTTGGAAGGTTCCGCCCCTTTTCGGGAAAGCCTTGATGAGTTGAGATGTCAGTCGCACATACGGAGACTCTTCGGCATTCTCGCCAGACACCTCGACCTGCCACTTGCCAGCTTCTGCGCAAAGCAAAAGCGCTGAGGCGAACTGCGAACTCTCCTCGATACTCACCGAGCAACTCCTCCCAATGCCTGCAAATTGCCCGCCTCCCCCGGCGAAGCGCGATTGGACGCCGGAGGAAGTGCCCGCACTGGAAATCTTCACCGGCAACTTGTTGTCCTGGTTCTCCGACTCCACTTCATATCCCAGTTGGCGCAGAGCAGAAAAGAGCCCGGCTTGCGGACGCTGGTGCATTCGCGGCACGCCGTGCAGGCGGTACACCCCCTGCCCCAGGCAGACCAACGCCGCCAGGAATCGCGCCGCGGTGCCCGCGTTGCCCACAAACAGGTCCACTGGCTCCTGCTCAGTGCCTCCGCGTGGAACCAAACCGCCTTTGCCGCAGACCGTTATCGTGCGGTTGCATGGTTCAGCCGCATCAGACGCGGCGTTCACCATGAAACCAAGTTCCTGCAGACCCTCGACCATGATTTGCGTGTCCTCACTCCAAAGGCCCCCCAGCAAAGTGCATTCGCCCTCGGCTAACGCGGCCAGGATCAACGCCCGATTGGTGATGCTCTTTGAACCCGGCACC
>JBAXTC010000615.1:0-4884 GCA_037130375.1 Verrucomicrobiota bacterium
ACGAGCCGGTCGTCGCTCGTTCGCCCAGTAACCTCTACAGGTTCCAGAAGCTGGTACGGCGCAACAAGCTGGGCTTTGTCGCGGCGAGCGCGGTCACCGCCTCACTCATCCTGGGTCTTGGAGCGTTCGCCTGGCAACTCGTCGAAAAAAGCAAGGCTTACCAACGTGCTCGCGCTGCCGAGGATAAGGCCAACCGTTCCGCTGCAGAAGAAGCTAAAGAACGTCAGCGAGCTGAGGCTGCGACCAGCGAGGCCAAAATGGCCTTGTCCACCTCCCATTTTCTGCAAGCCTGCCGGTTCATTGTGGAAGATAAAGACCACGATGCAGTCGCTTACCTGGTCGCCAGCCTCAGAGCCAACCCGGCCAACGATGGCGCCCTAACACGGTTGGCGACCCTGCTCACTTACCGCGCTTGGCTGCGGCCTGTTCTGGATGTCCACAACGCCAACACTGCCCTATTCAGTCGAGATGGCAAACGGGTCGTGACGGTGTCGTGTGACAACACGGCGCGGGTGTGGGATGCGCAGACGGGCCAGCCACTGACCGAGCCGCTCAAACACGCCGAATGGGTCACTTCCGCCCAATTCAGCCCGGATGGCAAGTGGGTCGTGACGGCGTCGGGGGACAACACGGCGCAGGTGTGGGATGCGCAGACGGGCCAGCCGCTACCCCAGCCGCTCAAACACACCAACGCGGTCTATTCCGCCCAATTCAGTCCGGATGGCAAGCAGCTCGTGACGGTGTCGGCGAACAATACCGCGCGGGTGTGGGATGCGCAGACGGGCCAGCCACTGACCAAGCCGCTCAAACACGCCAAGGTGGTCATTTCCGCCCAATTCAGTCCGGATGGCAAGTGGGTCGTGACGGGGTCGGGGGACAACACGGCGCGGGTGTGGGATGCGCAGACGGGCCAGCCACTGACCGAGCCGCTCAAACACGCCGGCAGTGTCAGGTCCGCCCAATTCAGTCTGGATGGCAAGCGGGTGGTGACGGCCTCGGCGGACTACACTGCGCGGGTGTGGGATGCGCAGACAGGCCAGCCACTGACCCAGCCGCTCAAACACGCCGGAGATGTCAATTCCGCCCAATTCAGTCCGGATGGCAAGCAGGTCGTGACAGCGTCGGATGACAATACCGCGCGGGTGTGGGATGTCGCTCCACCGCCGACGGGGTACTCCGGCTGGCTGCTCGAGCTTGCCACCGCCATTTGCGGCGAGGCGCTAAATATGCAAGGGGTGCTGGAATGTACGAATCAGGTTCAGGCTCTAGGTCGCGTTCGGCAAAGGCTCAGCGAGCAAGCAGGCGGCGATGATTGGCTTGTGCTGGGCCGTTGGCTCCTCGCTGACCGCTCAACACGGACGATCTCGCCATTTTCCCAGGTTGGCATCCCTGACTGGATTGAGCGCCGGTTCAAGGAGAACATGACGAACGCGCTGGCCGAGGTGGAGCAGGTGGCTGTCGGAACTGGAAACGCCCCGCTGTTCGAGAGAATCCTCCAGGCCCGCCCGGCGGCTGAACAAGCGGAGCTGAGAAGGGTGGCCGCCAAAAGAGCTGCCACAGTGGAGCATCAGCGCACTGCCGCTGCAAGCGGGGATCCTCAGGCCCTTAACGAGTTTGGTTGGCTTTTTGCCACGTGTCGGCAGGCTGGGGTCCGGGACGGAGGCAGTGCCGTCGTTTTCGCTGAAAGAGCGGCTGGAACGACCGGCCGCACGAATCTTATGATTCTGAACACATTGGCTGCCGCTTACGCCGAGGCTGGCCGGTTCGCCGACGCGGCGCGCGTTCAGCGTGAGGCTTTGGAGCGGTCCAACGACGCAAAGATCAAAGAGGCTTACAGATCACGGCTGAAGCTCTACGAGTCGAACACTCCATACCGCGAGGCTGCCGCCAACGACCTGGCGCCTGCCGCCGACGACCGATTGGCGATGGCTGCCCTGCTGCGGGTACGGGGCACACTATGCGCCCAATTCGCGCAGTGGACCTTGGCGGCCAGTGATCTGACTAAAGCAATCGAATTGAATCCAACCAATGATTGGAATTGGTATCAATTGGCTCCGCTGCTGGCGCAAAGAGGAGACGCGGTCGCCTATCGCCAGCATTGCCACACGATGCTTGCCCGTTATTCCGGAACCACCAATGCCTCCATCGCCGAGCGCACCGCCAAAGTGTGCCTGATGCTCCCGTGGGATGGGCCGGACCTGGCAGCCGCGGACAAACTCGCGGAGACGGCAGTTACCATTGGCGCGACTGAGGGATGGGTGGCCTATTACCAATTCGTGAAGGGCTTGGCGGAATATCGCCAAGGCCGCTTTGACAGCGCTGCGGAATGGGAACGGAAAGCGTTAAGCGAGGAAGGAATTGACAATCCGCGTGACGTTCAAGCCTGCATGGTGCTTGCGATGGCCTGCCATCGAATGCATCAGTGGGACCAAGCCCGGGTGGCCCTGGCCAAGGGCGGCAAGATAGCCGAAGCAAAACTGCCCAAGCTCGATAGCGGCGACCTCGGCAGCAGTTGGCACGACTGGATCATCGCCCACGCTCTCATGCGCGAAGCCAAGGGGCTGGTTGAGGGTGAGGCGGGCGGCGGGCTGGGGGTAACCCCGAAAACCAACCACACCGACCACGCACCATGAGTCAGAGGCCATTTGTGCAAGCCAAGGCAAGTGTCAGTCCACACTTAAGTCCACACTTAAGTCCATGACGCCAGAGCGTGACAAGGAGCGACTCTCATCTTGACGGGGCGTGGGGCAGGTCTCCAGCCTGCGGGTTCACGGAGTCTCCGACTCCGTGCAGAGCAAGAGCAAGAGCAAGAGCAAAAGGAAGAGCAAGAGCAAGCGATCTGCCCCAGGCTGCTCCCCAAAGTGAGAATGCTGGTCGCACCCAAAGGGATGTTGTGGCTGGATATGGTCTGAATGTCGGTTTCGAGGCCATTGGGGCGGCGGCGAGCGGTCCAGCGGGAAAACGCGCTGGAAAAGATCAGAAAGGGCTTTACACTCATTGAGGAAAATCATAAACTGGATTGGTGATCAGTTGTGGCAACAGGTCTTCTCCTGCGCTCCGGACGGCACGGCCTGCCAGGTGGAACTGAGTTTTCCGCTGGTCAATACGAACCGGCCCGACCAACAACTCCAACTACACTCGCCAGGCGGGGGGATGACCTTTGCCCCGGACGGCAGCTTCATGGCGCTGAGCGACAACAGCACGATCAATGGCGGCGGACGGTTGCTAATCTTCCGCAACGAGTCCTTCGCGGTTCCAAGCTTTGCCATCACCAGTGTCTCGCACCAGACTGCAATTGTGGCATCGCCGAGCCTTTGTCCCTCGACGAGGGCTGCGCATAATATCGAGAAGCCTATGAAGAGCCGAACCCGCTTGCACGAGGGATTCACCCTGATCGAGTTGCTGGTGGTCATCGCGATCATCGCGATACTCGCGGCACTCTTGTTACCCGCGCTGGGGCGAGCCAAACTAAAGGCCCAGGCCATCCAGTGCATGGGTAATAATCGGCAGTTGATGCTCGCCTGGCGCATGTACACCGAGGATGCCAGGGACCGTCTGCTCGCTTCCAAGGGCGGCCCGTATCAATGGATGAGCGGCATGGAGGACTACAGCCCCAGCAACCCCAGCAACTGGGATCCAAGTGTGGATATTATGCAGAGCCCACTCTGGGCTCACTGCGGCAAGAATGCGAAGATATTCAAGTGTCCGGCGGACCAGAGCTCGGTGCTGGTTCGAGGGGTTACCTACCCGCGCGTTCGGAGCATGGGGATGCTCAACTGGGTCGGTGGCCGTGGAGATGCCAACGGAAATCCAGCGGCCATGAACTGGTCGAATACAATTCTGGGCAATTCCCGTGGCGAATGCCGGGTGTATTACCGGATCTCGGATATGGTTAATCCCGGCCCGTCCGGAACATTTGTTTTTGTGGACGAGCCCGAGGACCGTCTCAACGACGGGTTCTTCGTTACAGACATGCTGACCTACCCAACCTCGACCCAGGACATTTGTGATTTTCCGGCAAATTACCATGGTGGCGCGGCGGGTTTTTCCTTTGCCGATGGCCACGCAGAGATCAAGGCATGGAAGACTCCGCTACTCCTGGTGAAGCCTCAGAAGGGGGTCATCCTGCCCTATCCAACGCCTTTGAGTGCATTGAACCGGGACGTCCTGTGGTTGATGGAACATGCCACTCGCTGGATACAGTGATCTCCGCGAATGCCGGCGCAAACCCGATGAAAACCCCGAACTGGATAATCATCATGCTGGCAGCCTGCTGACTGGCCAGCATCCCTGCCCCTTCCTCACCAGACCTCTACCGGCCCTTTTGGGACGGGTATGTTTCCGTGGGGCGGTGCGCCGGCGGGGTGCATGAAAGAGGCCGTCATGGGCGGGGGGCGGAAGCGATGTTTCAGTTCCCCGGTTTCATCCAGAAACGGCTGACGCCAGCGGCGGTAGCATTCAAGAATCTCGTAGAACCCGGCGCGGCTCGATACGAGCACAACGCGCTTGTTAAACTCGTTGGCCGGGCCGAACCGCTTTGCGTACCACGGCGCCACCTTGCGGAACATGCGGCAGGCGTGGACCTCGCCGAAGACATCGATCATCAAATCCAGGTGGCGGCACATTGCGCGCACGCGTTCTTCAAAAGACGGCTCGGGCAGAAGCTCGCCGGTCCTGAGATAGTGCAGCGTGTGCTGAAAAACCCACGGATTGTAGAATGCGCCTCGCCCGATGCTCACGCCGGCGCAGCCTGTCTGATCAAGCATCACTTTCGCTGCCTCGGGGGTGGTGACGTCGCCATTCCCGACGACCGGCACCGTTCTCAGCGCCTGTACCACCGCGCGGATGCCCGCCAGGTTGACCGCGCCCGAAAACCCCTGCTTG
>JBAXTC010000616.1:0-4883 GCA_037130375.1 Verrucomicrobiota bacterium
CGCGGATTTTATTGCCAGGCTCAACGGCTAGCAAACGTGTTCACCGAATATTTACGTTTCGGGGGTATTCTTGGGAATCAAATCCTAGCGGCATTGGACAAGAATGTCCGCGCTCCAATCCAAAATGAGACTTCCCCGAAGGCTCTGAGATACGCTCCGAGCTAATAGACCTTCCGTAAATTGGAAGGCAGGATATTCAGCTCCGTGCGATATTTGGCCACGGTGCGGCGGGCGATGACGATGCCTTTTTCTTTCAGCATCCGGACCACTTCCTGATCCGAGAGAGGCTTGGTGGTGTTTTCGGCTTTGAAGATGTCGGCAATCATGTCCTTGACGCTGGTGTTGGACATGCCGGCGCCGCTGGCGGTCTGGATGCCGGCAGTGAAGAAATACTTCATCTCGAATATGCCCTGAGGCGTCTGCATGTACTTGCCAGAAACCGCCCGGCTGACAGTGGTTTCATGCACGCCGACGACCAGTGCCACCTGCACCATCGTCAGCGGTTTGAGGGCCGCCACACCTTTGGCCATGAACTCGCGCTGGCGATGCACAATCTCCCTGGCAATGTTCAAAATCGTCTCCTGCCGTTGATGCAGGCTCTTAATGAGGAACTTACCGGCGCGGATCTTCTCGCGGATGTAGTTCCGCACCTCGGACGAGTTCTCCCGCTGCGACATCAGGTCTTTGTAGGTGTTGCTGATGCGCAGATGAGGGATATGTTCGTTGTTGGTGGTGATGATGTAGTCATCGCCGGACTTCTGGACGAAGACCTCCGGCAGGATGTATTGGTCATTGTCCGGCAGAAAAGCGCGGCCGGGCCTGGGCTCGAGCCGGGTGATGCGCTCCAGCGCTTCCTGCACCGCGTCCAATGATTCGCCGGTGCCGCGGGAGATTTCAGGAATGCGCCGTTTGCCCAGGGCATCCATGAATTCGTTGATGATGCGATATTCGAGGGTGCTCTGCTGGCCCCGCCGTTCGAGCTGGATGAGCAGGCATTCCCGTAGATCCCGCGCGCCGACACCCGCCGGATCAAAGGTTTGAATGACTTTCAGAACCTCCACAATCTTATCCGCCGGCAAGCCGGTGGACATCGCCAGTTCTTCATTCGTGGCTTTCAGATAGCCGTACTCATCGATGTTACCGACCAGCATTTCAGCAACCGGCCATTGGTCTTCCGCCAGGGCAGATTCGCGGATCTGCTCGATGAGCATTTCCTGGAGTGATGTGCTGGCAACCAGGGAATCGAACATGAATTGCCGCTTTTCTTCTTCCTCGGCGGAAGCGCGCATCGGGAGGTTGGTCTGCGCGAAGTGATCGCGCCACTCCTGATCCAGTTGTACCAAACGCTCGAATTCCGCCTGGAAGTCATCCATCGGTTCGCTGGCGTTTTTCTCCGTGGTCGGATCAAAGTCCAAATCAGATGGGGGCTCGGCGAGGTCAGCGGCCGCAGGAGGCTGATCCTCATCGCGGTTTTCCTTCTCTTGCAGCTCCGTCTCGGCCACCGCAACCTCCTCGAGCACCGGGTTTTGCTGCAATTCCTGCTCGACCAAGGCTTTAAGTTCGAGCGTGGGCGCCTGCAAGAGGGCGAGTGATTGCTGCAGTTGCGGTGCCAGCACCAGCGACTGGGTCAACCGCTGAGACAAATAGAGGCCTTGTGCCATGCCGGTATTGTAAATGCAGGCGAACGCAACACAAGCACAAAGTTGGCACGACTTTCGCTCTAATTCATCGTAACCAGGCCATTCCCCGCGGGTGGCGCATTCTCCGTGAGCGCGCGGAAGTATTCATCGCGGAAGACGAGTTGAATAGGTGTTTCGGGGCATCGCTGTCGCGCTACGTCAGGGCATGGACCCTCCGCCTCTTGGCGCGGATTCGGAAATTATCCCAGTTTTCAATGTTCAAATCCCCTCTCGCCCGTTAAACTCTCCGCATGTCTCAACCTCGTGTCGGCATCATCGGCGGTAGCGGCCTGTATCATATTGAAGGCTTCACAGATCAGAAGTGGGTTAAAGTCAAGACCCCTTTCGGACCGCCCTCGGACAGTTTTCTCACCGGGAAGGTCGCGGGACGCGAAGTGGCATTTCTCCCCCGTCATGGTCGTGGCCACCGGATTCTGCCCAGCGAACTCAATCACCGGGCCAACATCTGGGCGATGAAGCAGCTCGGCGTTGCCTGGGTGATCAGCGTCAGCGCCGTCGGCTCGCTTCAGGCCAAATACAAACCCTGTGACATCGTGCTGGTTGACCAGTTTCTCGATCACACGAAGCAATCTTCCGCGCACACCTTTTTCGGCCGCGGCATTGTTGGCCACATCCCGTTCGCCGATCCGGTCTGCGAGGAACTGCGCCTGCTCCTGCTGAAAACTGCCCAGGCGCTCAAGGCGCGCGTCCATGACGGCGGTATCTACGTGAACATGGAGGGACCGGCCTTCAGCACGCGCGCGGAGTCATTCACCAACCGCAAGCTCGGTCACGACGTCATCGGCATGACCAACCTTGGGGAGGCAAAATGCTCGAGGGAAGCGGAGATTGCCTATGCGACGATTGCGATGATCACCGACTACGATTGCTGGAAAGATGATGGCGCGCACGTCACGGTCGAGATGGTGATCGCAAACCTGATGAAGAACGCCGCGATGGCCCAAGCGATCATCGCCAAGGTGCTGCCCCAGATTCCCGATGAGCCCAACTGGCCGTGCCATGACGCGCTAAAGAACGCGATCATGACCGACAGGAAATACTGGCCGGCCAAGACCATCCGTGAGCTCGAGCCCATCCTGCGAAAATACCTGTGACCGAGTGTTAAGCCGAACAGTTGTCCTGAAAGAATTGTGTCCCCTCGTCAACGCTCATTCCCTGGCAGTGCATCTTGATCGAGACGCACAACCGGCAAATTCGCAGGAATGCTTCGTCTGTTTGCTTTAGGCTGGCTTGACTTCTTCCAGCCAGCCGTGAGCGTCGCGGACCGCAATCATTGCTTTCAGGATGTCATTCCAGGTTTCCTGCTTCATCATGACCTCGTTGGGGAACATGCAACCATCCCAACACACGTGACGGAACGCTTTGGTCAGCCGGCCATCCTTCCCATGCAGCCAATAACCCGCGTGATGCGGAATGGTGAGCTTGCCATTCGGGTCATTCGGCAGGCAATGGTGGCCAGTCTTATCGTGTGTGCCCGAGCCGTGAACGGTTGCGTCGTTCTGCGCCACGTGGAAATCAATGGTCCAGGGGCGGAGCGCCGTCGTGAGCGTCCCCATTGCCTCATTCAGGCGCTGCGGGTCCGACCAATCCCAATCTGGTGGGAGAATGGCATCTTCCGGCGCGTTGTAGCCGAGAATGTAGAGGAGCGTGTGGGCCATGTCGGCCTGGAATCCGAGAGTCTTGGGCCGGTTCACGCGCTCCAGGAGATCCAGCATCCGCTTCCAACTGTGCATGCCACCCCAGCAAATCTCCCCTTCCGCTGCGAGTCGTTCGCCAAAACCTTCCGCCACGGCGCACGCTTCGGTAAACGTGCGAGCGATTTTCTGTTGGCTGGCTTCTGGATCTTTCGCCCAATCCCCGACGCTGCAAGCAGAATCAATTCGCACCACACCGTAAGGCCGCGCGCCAAGCTCCCGCAGCCGTTTGGCGATATGGCAGGCCTTGCGGACTTGCCCGACAAACGCCTTGCGCTCCTGATCGTCGCCTATCGCTGAACCGCCGCCTGTCGGCGGCCAGACTGGTGCGACGACCGAGCCGACCACGAAGCCCTTCGCCTGGACCTTATCAGCCAGGCGCCTGATGCCATCGTCATCGGTGTCGATACTGATGTGCGGGTCGAACAGGAACAAGTCCACCCCGTCGAACTTGATGCCATCCACTTCGGCCTTGGCCGTAAGATCGAGCATGGTATCGAGGTCAATGCATGGTTCCGCGCCGGGACTGCCCTTGCCGACCAGGCCAGGCCACATGGCGTTGTGAAGTTTTGGATAATTACTCAGACTATGTTGTGCGTTCATAATGTTGTCCTCTCGAAAATTGCACCACGACCTTGCAGGAGATGCCAGCAGGAGGCAATGCAAAAGTGCAGCAAAATCGCAGGGGGTGCGCATTTCCCATTTTTCTTCGAGGCAGCATGAGCATCAAGCGATGATCTCTGTAAATGAGTTTCCTGTTCCATTTAAGTTTTTTGTGGCGTTCCTGGCTCGTAAACCTAATCTTCGTCCTAATCTTAATCCGAATGAATCCCTGCTTCGATCACGAGAAACCAAGCCAAGGCTGATTGCCGGCTGTGCGAAGGCGATCAGGATTGAGATTAAGATCAGGAGCGGCTATCCAAAATCCAGGTGAATTGAATAGTCCGATCAACCCCGATGCTTTCGACACAGGGCAGCTTTGCCTGTCGTGCGGCTTGTGCTGCAACGGGGTCATTTTTGCTGACGTCAAGTTGCAGCCGGGGGACGATGCAGAGCGGCTGCGGTCGCTTGGGCTGCCGGTCTCCTTGCCACGCTCGACACACAACACCCCGCGGCTTACGCAGCCCTGCGCGGCCTTGGACGGCTGCCGGTGCCGGGTTTATTCGGATCGTCCGAAGTATTGCCGCGAGTTCGAGTGCGTTTTGTTCAAGAATGCGAAAGCCGGCCGGACTCCGCCGGCCACGGCCTTGCGCCTGGTCCGCGCGGCTCGGGGGCGGGCGGAGAAGGTCCGGGGCTTGCTCCGCGCGCTGGCAGACAAGAATGAAGAGGTGTCGCTCGGCATCCGCTTCCGGCGAGTAGCCAGGCGGCTTCAGAGGACCGAGTTGGACGAAGAAACCGCCGGCACTTATGGACAACTCACGCTGGCTGTTCACAATCTCAACTTGATGGTGGGGAAGGCGTTTTATCCGGGAGGCGGGAGTCGTGAAAC